>NZ_JAPWBB010000013.1:0-72034 GCF_041433235.1 Neisseria sp. 27098_8_112
TTATCAGGTATCCAAGAGGGATTAAGGGGTATTTGAGTAGAATCAGGCTCAATTAGGGGCGAAAACAGCCGAAAATCTTTGTTTAGATTTTGGCTGTCGGGGGAAAAGGAATTTTGCAAAGGTCTCGGCCTTTTTGTATCAAACGCCAATCAACGAGACATCTCACCTTGAATAGCGCGGATATTCGCTTTGCGGTCGTTGATAGTACGGGTCAGCTGTTGGATTTTAATCTGGTCACCTTTTTGTTTGGCCGCATTCAGCTGGGTTTGAAGGCGGATGATAGCGGTCTGTTCGTTGCGAATTTCCCCTTGTAATACCTGTTTACGTGTTTCTTTAGGTTTGGGTTGTGGTGCAGCAATGGTTGCAGGAATGGTACGAATCGGTGCTTTGCGGCGGATGTCTTGCTGGCTATTTTGCTTGGCCTGGCGTTTCTGTATGCTGTTGCGTAGGAGGATATTCAGACGCGGATTAGCAGCTTCGGCAGTATTGGTAACGCCACCGATCGGACCATTTAGCAGAATTTTGATGTCGTTATCGACATCTTTATCGCTGAAGAGTGCATCAGTGGTTGGTCCATATGCTTTGGGCAATGGGGTTTTGGTAGGCTTCGTTGGAGTTGCTGCCGCTGGTATGGGTTCGGTCGGCTTGACCGAGTCTGTCAGTGCGAAAATCTCGGTTGTAGATCCTGTTAATATATTGGTTTTGTCGGACGATGCAGAAGAGTTTTCAGCATTAAGTGGTTTGGTTACTGTTTTTTTAATATTGGTTGTGCGGTTTATCGATGTTTTGGAAACAGTTTGTTCTGTGTGTGTAACTTCAGTTTTCGCCGGTTCTTCGGCTGTTGTACTTTTTGCTGTCTTGTTGTCCAATGGCTCCAAATCTAGAGAATGATTCAGGAATTGGGTGGTGGTAGCTTGGTCAGTGTGCACGTTCGGGGCGGCGAGAGTTTGGGTAGATATCTGCTCAGTATGAGGAGAGAAAAAGCTATCCGATCTATGACTTTCCTGAGGGGTAGTTTGTACCTGAGCGATAGGTGCAGAGGGGTATACTTGAACAACAGGTGTGGTATTGAATATGGCGAAAGTATTAACGGGATATTGCTTGGTTTCAACAGGAGCTATTGCCGTTTGTGTTTCTATAACAGGAACATAGTGATCCGCCGTTGATCTAGTAGTTTTTTGGTTTGTTACTCCTGTTTTATCGAAAATGTTCTGTGTTCCAACCAATTTCAGATCTGTTTGTTGCTCTGTAAGAGTCGAATTCAAATTTAGTTGCTCAGCGTTTGTTTGAAATACATTTGTTTCTACTGGACTGTACGAATCGGTAACGCGGCAGGTATTGTTGATCTGGTGTGAGGTATAAACGGTGATGCCTTCAACATTGCAAACATACTCGGCAGCATTAGCGGCGGCGGGGAGGGTCAGGCTGAGGGCAATGGCGGTTTTGCAGAAAAACGGTTTCATAAAGGCAATAGAATCAGGTTGTTTGTTCAAAGTGTAATTATACTATGTACACTGTCAGCATCCGCCAACTTATTTTTAGGCGGTGTAAAACTGTGGCTGAAAGGTTGAAAATTGGAATAAAAGGTTTTAGGCCGTCTGAAACTTGTTATATAGAGTTTCAGACGGCCTTTGCTGTTATAGCGTATTAAGCGTTCAACAGGCTTTCGTCCAATGTCAGCTCTTCGTTTTTATTGACGGCGACTTTGCGTGCCAAAACGTTTTGGGCGATTTCGTGTGCTTCGGCAAGCGAGTGCATCAGGTAAGTACCGCATTGGTATTCGTTCAGTTCGGGGATTTTGCTTTGGTCTTGAACGGTCAAAACATCCTGCATTGAAGCGAGCCATGCATCGGCCACTTTTTGCTCATCGGGCGTACCGATGAGGCTCATGTAGAAACCGGTACGACAGCCCATCGGAGAAATGTCGATAATTTCAACGCCGTTGCCGTTTAAGTGATCGCGCATAAAGCCTGCGAACAGGTGCTCCAGCGTGTGAATGCCTTTTTCAGGCAGGATTTCTTTGTTGGGAATGCAGAAACGCAGGTCAAACACGGTAATGGTGTCGCCTTTGGGCGTGGTCATGGTTTTTGCCACGCGTACGGCAGGGGCATGCATACGGGTGTGGTCGACTTTGAAACTGTCTAGTAGGGGCATTTGGGTGTCCTTTGAGGTAAATAGATTTTTAGCTAGGGATATTTGAACACTGAATCACAATTCCGCAATCTCAACTGCTTCGCCCGAAGCCGCGCTCAGTGCTTCGTTTAAAACGTCGTAGAAATCGCGGCTGTCGCGCGTTGCCAGCCATTTTCCGTTTTGCTCGGCAAAATGGTAGCCGCCGCTTTTAGCGGCAATCCACAATTCTTGGTTGGGCGTGTGGCGGTTGACGATGATTTGCGTGCCGTCTTCGGCTTCGATGGTCAGTACGTTTCCGGCAAACTGGCAGTCGAAATCCCAGCCGTTTTCGTCGATTTGGTCTTCGATGTGTTCGAACAATTCTTCGCTCATGCGGATGAATTCGCTTTCGGTCATCATGGCTTTTTGTGTGGTTTTTGTTTAAGATACCGAATCTTGCCACATTCGTAATGATGAAGAAAGTTTTACTGATGAAATACGGCGTATTTTTTGCAGCGGCAACGGCTCTGCTGCTCTCTGCCTGCGGCTACAAAGGCGATCTCTACCTGCCCAAAGAAGGCGACAAGGCGCGCTTCGGCGTGATTCAAACCGGCTTGAAATTCGATACGGCCAAAGAACCGACCACTCAAACCAACGATTAAAAAAGATTTCACAAACATGACGTTATTCTGCGAACAACTCCCTTATACACATCTTGCCGAAGAGTTTGGTACGCCGCTTTATGTGTACAGCAAATCTGCGCTGACCGAAGCGTTTGAAAACTACCAAACCGCATTTACCGCTTTAAATCCGCTTGTCTGCTATGCAGTTAAAGCGAATGGCAACCTGAGCATCATCAAGCACTTTGCTTCTTTGGGGAGCGGTTTTGACATTGTGTCCGGAGGTGAGTTGGCGCGTGTTTTGGCGGCAGGCGGCGATGCGGCGAAAACGATTTTTTCCGGTGTGGGCAAGAGTGAGGCAGAAATTGAATTTGCGCTGAATGCAGGCGTGAAATGCTTCAATATGGAAAGCATTCCTGAAATCGACCGCATTCAGAAAGTTGCCGCGCGCTTGGGTAAAGTCGCTCCGGTTTCCCTGCGCGTCAACCCCGATGTCGACGCCAAAACCCACCCTTATATCTCCACCGGTTTGAAAGCCAATAAATTCGGTATTGCCTATGCCGATGCGCTTGAGGCCTATCGTCATGCTTCCCGACAAAGCCATTTGAAAATCGTTGGTATCGACTGCCATATCGGCTCGCAACTGACCGACCTCAGCCCACTTGTCGAAGCCTGCGAACGTATCTTGGCCTTGGTCGACCAACTGGCAGACGAAGGCATTGTGTTGGAACACTTAGACTTGGGCGGCGGTGTCGGTATTGTTTACCAAGACGAAAATGTGCCTGATTTGGGCGCGTATGCCCAATCCGTTCAAAAACTGATGGGTACACGCCGTCTGAAATTGGTTCTCGAGCCAGGCCGCAGTTTGGTCGGCAATGCAGGTGCGTTGTTGACGCGCGTTGAATTTGTCAAACATGGCGAAGAGAAAAACTTTGTGATGGTCGATGCGGCGATGAACGATTTGATGCGTCCGGCGCTTTATGATGCCTATCATCACATCGAAGCGGTCGAAACCAAAGACATTGAGCCTCTGACGGCCAATATCGTCGGCCCGATTTGCGAAACCGGCGACTTTCTCGGCAAAGACCGCACCATCGCCTGCGAAGAAGGGGATTTGCTGCTTATCCGCAGCGCCGGTGCGTATGGCTCAAGCATGGCGAGTAACTACAACACGCGCAACCGTGCGGCGGAAGTGTTGGTTGATGGCAGTGAGTGCAAACTTATCCGTCAACGTGAAACCGTCGAGCAGCAAATGGCCAACGAATTGGCTTGTTTGTAAGGTTTGATTGTTTAAAAGGCCGTCTGAAAGCTTGATTGACTTTCAGACGGCCTTTGTTATGAAAGAAAAGGGCATGTATCAAACACGCCCTTTTTTAGGTTATCAATAATGCGGCGGAATTTCATCGCGCAGGCTGTACGGTTCGCGTTCGCCGTTTGCGCCTTTGTCCTGCATCCGTTGATACAGAAGCCGCAACTGGCCTTGTTGCAAATCCAAAGCCTGTTGCATCTTGGCGATGGTGTCGTTCAGGCTGCCGATTAAATCTTCCTGTAGGGCCGTCTGAATTTCCAGCTCCGTGACGCGGTGTTCCAATTCCTGAATATCGCTCATAATTACAGCACCATCGCGGCAATCCAGCCGGCAGCCATCAGCGGGATATTGTAGTGGATAAAAGTCGGGATAACCGAATCGCGGATGTGGTCGTGTTGACCGTCGGCGTTCAGACCCATGGTCGGGCCGAGTGTCGAGTCGGAAGCGGGGGAACCCGCATCGCCCAGCGCGCCTGCCGTGCCGACAATGGCCACGGTAGCCATTGGGGAGAAGCCCAAGCTGATGCACAAAGGCACATAAATCGCGGTAATAATCGGCAAGGTGGAGAAAGACGAGCCGATGCCCATGGTTACCAGCAGGCCGACAAATAGCATGGTAAAGGCGGCCATGCCTTTATTGCCGCCGAACAAAGCCATGCTGTGTTCGACCAAAGGCTGAATCTCGCCGGTTGCGTTCATTACAGCGGCGAAACCTTGTGCCGCAATCATAATAAAGCCGACCATCGCCATCATTTTAATGCCTTCGCCGAATACATCGCTGGCGGCGGAGCGGTTCATCACGCCCAACATCATAAACACGGCAAAGCCCAACATCGCGCCCAATACCAATGAGTTTTCATACATAAGCTGGATGGCAAAACACACGGCAATCGCCACGGCCGCTACCAAGCTGCGATAGGTTGAAGGCTCTTGTTGTTGAACTGCCGCACGGTTGTCTTCCGTGTCAGTAGTATTGTTTTGATAAATGCGTGGTTTGCGGTAGTGCAAAAAGGCCAGCAGCAAGCCGGAAACCATGCCCAAAGCCGGAATCGCCATTGCGTGCATCACATTGATGCCGCTGGTGTCCATGCCTGCCGAGCGGATATTGCCCAACATGATGTCGTTCAAGAAGATGGCGCCGAAACCGTAAGGCAGGAACATATAAGTCGTTACCAAGCCAAACGTAATCACGCAGGCCACCAAGCGGCGGTCGAGTTTCAAACGGTTGAACACCAACAGCAGCGGTGGAATAATCATCGGGATAAATGCAATATGAATCGGCACAACGTTTTGGCTCATCACGCCCA
This sequence comes from Neisseria sp. 27098_8_112, assembly GCF_041433235.1. NCBI lineage: Bacteria > Pseudomonadati > Pseudomonadota > Betaproteobacteria > Neisseriales > Neisseriaceae > Neisseria > Neisseria sp. 27098_8_112. The sequence goes on from NZ_JAPWBB010000013.1 coordinate 5,348, forward strand.
TGCACAAAATAATCGCCAGCAGCAGCCATTTGACCGCGCCTTCGCCTTTCGCATTGCCTTCGCCGCCGTTTAGCTTGCGGATAATCACGCCGGCGAGCTGTTGCGGCAGGCCGGAATGCGTGATGGCCATGGCAAACGCGCCGAGCATGGCATAAGACAGCGCGATTTGCGCCCCGCCTTTCAGACCTTCATTAAAAACAGGAATAATCCCTTGCTGCACCACATCGCCGGCCGTGTTGGTTACATTCTCCAAAGGCATACCGGCCACCAAGCCACCGACAAACGCGCCGACAGCCAAGCTGAGCACCACATGCACGCGCGATAAAGACAGCACAAGCATGATGATGACCGCAATTACAACCGCATTCATATCGTTCTCCGTTGTTTCAGACGGCCTGTTATGTAAAAACAGGCAATCATCTGTTTACATATTACAAATAAACATCATAACCCAAGCATGAAGCCTTTGCAAAAGACGGCAGGCCGTCTGAAAAACAGACCATCGGTTTCAGACGGCCTGCCGTGAACCCTTATTTAGAGTTTTAATAGGGCGTGCGGTTCTGGCGATAAAAATATCTAAAAAAACACGCGCTTCCTATTCTTTGCATATGGTACCAATGTTAAAATCGACACAATGTCTCGGTTTCAGGTTTGTCACTGAAATTAAAGCATTTATTGCTAAAACCCAATTCAATCATACACAAACAAAGGAAAGAAGTGATGGATATTCTGACGCGGCTGCACAATCTGCCGCCTTCCCGTTTTCATTACAAACTTTTAGTGTTGGTCGGCATAGGTTGGCTGTTTGATGCCATGGATACAGGCTTGGTGTCGTTTGTATTGCCGGCTTTGGGCAAAGATTGGGCGCTGGCTCCGGCGCAGTTGGGCTGGATTGTCAGCATTGCCTTTGTCGGCATGGCTCTGGGCGCGGTATTCAGCGGCTGGCTGGCGGACAGGTTCGGACGGAAAACCGTTTTTGCCGGCACGATGGTGGTGTACAGCATTGCCACAGGTTTGTGTGCGTTTGCACCTAATTTGACGGTTTTGCTGGTGTGCCGCTTTTTTGTCGGCGTCGGTTTGGGCGGCCAACTGCCCGTTGCCGTGTCGCTGGTCAGCGAATATGCGCCGCCAAAAGTACGCGGCCGTTTTATTGTGTTGCTGGAAAGCTTTTGGGGCTTGGGCTGGCTCTCGGCCGCGCTGGTGTCTTATTTCTTTATTCCGCAAACCGGCTGGCACAGCGCGTTTTTATTCGGTGCCTTGCCCCTGTTTTATGTGCCGTTGGTGTTGAAGTTTGTTCCTGAATCCGTGCCTTACCTGCTTTCCCGCGGCAAAACCAACGAAGCGCACAGTTTGGTATCCGCGCTGGAAATTCAATCGGGCATCACGCCGCCGACACAAGCCGTTGCCGCCCCGGCCGCCCCGCGCGAACGCATCCGCTTCTTCCAGCTTTGGCAACATCCGTTTGCACGGCGTACGCTGATGCTGTGGCTGGTTTGGTTCGGCATCGTGTTTTCGTATTACGGCATTTTCACTTGGTTGCCCAAATTGCTGGTCGAGCAGGGCAATACCGTGGTCAAAACCTTTGAATATGTGCTGGTGATGATTGTTGCGCAACTGCCCGGCTATATAGCCGCCGCGGCTTTGGTGGAAAGAATCGGCCGCAAAGCAACGCTGGCAGGCTTTTTGGCCGCGTGCGCCGTGTGCGCATGGTTTTTCGGACAAAGCACCACTGCGGCCGAAGTCATGGTCTGGGGCAGCCTGATGTCCTTCTTCAACTTGGGCGCATGGGGCGTTTTGTACACCTACACCCCCGAGCTCTACCCCTTGCGCTTTCGTGCCTTCGCGTCCGGCTGGGCAGGCGCCATCGGCCGCGTCGGCGGCATACTCGCACCTATGGTAGTGGCGGCGATGGTGGGCAACAGCGGCGGTTTCGGCAATATCTTTATGATGTTTGCGCTGGTTATGCTGCTGATTGTGGCGGTAATCTTGGTATTGGGTGAGGAAACCAAAGGCCGTACGCTGGAAGACATCAGTCAATAAAAGGCATATATAAATAAAGGCCGTCTGAAAAATATTTTCAGACGGCCTTTTTCATTTATGTTTGTAATTTTAATACATTTATTTTCTGTTTTTATCTTAATTATCGAGGAAAGCGACGAAGAATAACCGTCTTTGTTTTTGTGTAGATAAAAATATTATACTTCAAAGAATTAAAATGAATAAACGATAAAATGGCCGTCTGAAAAGTTCAATCATGGTTTGTGATGTAGGTCAAAGCAAAATGTAACTAAATTACCTATAGTTATCGTAGTGAAAATTTATTGACCTTATTGCCACCTTTTATTAAGGAGATACACCATGAACGCATCAGCCGACAACGTCGTCAGCCCAGCCGTAGCCGAGGTAAACAGCCTGGTTGACAAGGGTTTACGGGCATTGGACGAGTTTCTTAAGCTCGATCAGGAGCAGATTGACTTTATTGTTGCCAAAGCCTCCATTGCCGCGCTGGACAAACATGGTGTGCTCGCCATGCACGCGGTGGAAGAAACGGGACGCGGCGTGTTTGAGGATAAGGCAACGAAAAACCTGTTTGCTTGCGAAAACGTCGTGCGCCGCCTGCGCGATCTGAAAACCGTGGGCGTCATCAGCGAAAACGATGTAACCGGCATTACTGAAATTGCCGATCCTGTCGGCGTGGTTTGCGGTATTGTGCCGACAACCAATCCGACTTCCACCACCATTTTCAAATCCCTCATTGCGCTGAAAACCCGCAATCCGATTATTTTCTCGTTCCACCCGTCCGCCCAGCAGTGTTCCGCCCATGCCGCGCGTATCGTGCGCGATGCAGCAATTGCGGCCGGTGCGCCGGAAAACTGTATCCAGTGGATTGAAAAGCCGTCTATGGAAGGCACTTCCGCGCTGATGAAGCATCCGGGCGTGGCAACGATTTTGGCGACCGGCGGCAATGCGATGGTGGAAGCCGCGTATTCTTGCGGCAAACCTGCGCTCGGCGTCGGGGCGGGCAACGTACCTGCTTATGTTGAAAAAACGGCGGACATCAAACAGGTGGCGCACGATATTGTGATGTCGAAATCTTTCGACAACGGTATGGTGTGCGCCAGCGAGCAAGCCGTCATTGCCGATAAAGAGATTTACAAAGAGTTGGCCGAAGAGTTCAAATCTTACGGCGTGTACTTTGCCAATAAAAAAGAAAAAGCCATGCTCGAAGAGTTTATCTTCGGCGTAACGGCGAATTGCGCCAGCTGCGGCGGGGCGAAACTTAATTCCGCCGTTGTGGGCAAACCGGCAACATGGATTGCCGAGCAGGCCGGGTTTAAAGTGCCTGAAAAAACCAACATCATCATCGCCGAATGCCGCGAAGTCGGCCCGAACGAGCCGCTGACCCGCGAGAAACTTTCGCCCGTTTTGGCCATGATTAAGGCGGATTCGACCGAACAAGGTTTGAAGTTCGCCGAAGAAATGGTTGCCTTTGACGGCTTGGGACACTCCGCCGCCATCCATACCGCCGACGAAGAATTGGTCAAAACGTTCGGATCCTGCGTCAAAGCCCTGCGCGTGATTTGGAATTCGCCTTCCACCTTCGGCGGCATCGGCGACGTGTACAACGCCTTCCTGCCTTCTCTGACCCTCGGTTGCGGCTCTTACGGTAAAAACGCCGTCGGCGGCAACGTCAGCGCAGTCAATCTGTTAAACATCAAAAAAGTAGGCCGTCGGAGAAACAACATGCAATGGTTCAAAGTGCCCGCCAAAATCTATTTTGAACGCGATTCCATCCAATATCTGCAAGACATGAAAGACTGCGAAAAAGTCATGATTGTGACCGACCGTTCGATGGTTGATCTGGGCTTTGTCGATAAAATCACCCACCAACTGCATCAACGCAAAAACAAAGTGACCATCCAGCTGTTTACTGATGTCGAAGCCGATCCGAGCGTCCAAACCGTCTATAAAGGCACCGATTTGATGCGCAGCTTTCAGCCCGACACCATCATCGCGCTGGGTGGCGGCTCGCCGATGGACGCGGCCAAAGCCATGTGGCTCTTCTACGAGCAGCCCCAAGTCGATTTTGAAGACTTGGTGCAAAAATTCATGGACATCCGCAAACGCGCGTTCCGCTTCCCTGAATTGGGCCGCAAAGCCAAATTTATCGGCATCCCCACCACATCAGGCACAGGCTCCGAAGTAACACCGTTTACCGTCATCAGCGACGGCGACAAAAAATATCCGATTGCCGACTACTCGCTGACACCGACCATTTCGATTGTCGATCCTGCGTTTACCATGACCGTTCCGGCAGGCGTAACCGCCGATACCGGTTTGGACGTACTGACCCACGCCGTAGAAGCATACGTTTCCGTACTGGCAAACGATTTTACAGACGGCCTCGCCCTGCAAGCCATCAAGCTCGTGTTCCAATACCTCGAACGCTCCTACAAACACGGTGCGGCCGATCCAGAAGCGCGCGAGCATATGCACAATGCCTCCACCATCGCAGGCATGGCGTTTGCCAATGCGTTCTTGGGCATCAACCACTCGATGGCACACAAAATCGGCGGCAAATATCACGTTCCGCACGGTCGTGCCAACGCCATCCTGCTGCCGCACGTCATCCGCTACAACGGCACGCGTCCGCAGAAAACCGCCACTTGGCCGAAGTACAACTACTACAAAGCCGACCTGAAATATCAGGAAATCGCCCGTACTTTAGGCCTGCCATGCAGCACACCGGCAGAAGGCGTCGAATCCTTCGCCCGCGCCTGCCATGAACTGGCGGTAAACGTCGGCATCAAAATGTCGTTGAAAGAGCAGGGCATCGATGAGAAAACCTTCCTCGACGGAAGAAAAGAGCTGGCCATGATGTCTTTTGAAGACCAATGCACCCCGGCCAACCCACGCCTCGCCATGGTGGCCGATATGGAAGAAATCCTGACCAAAGCCTACTACGGCGAATAAAATCGGGTAGATAAAAAGGCCGTCTGAAACCTGAATATAGGGTTTCAGACGGCCTTTTGTATTAGAACTAAAGTTGATACTTATTGTATGTGGAATTTAATTTGCAAACATTAAGAATAGTCATCATGAAATCAGAAATTTTAAAACAATTTGGCAAACATGTTCGTCATTTAAGACAACTCCAGGATTTAAGTCAGGAAGCATTGGCTGAAAAAGCGAATATGCACCGGACTTATATCGGAATGATAGAACATGGAGAGCGTAACCCCGCCCTATTAAATCTTATTCGTTTGGCTAGCGCATTAGATATTTCTTTACTTGAACTTTTAAGGACTCCGTTAATGACGGAAACTGTGATAATGAATCTAACTGATTCGTATGGTTTTTTTAGAGAAAATGCCGGAAGGATACTAGGAGATCTAAAACTTGAATATCAAACCAGATTTCCCAAGTTCACCTCTGAAATGAAGATAAATAAAGGCGGGGTAGGGCAGTTTATCGAGAAATTGATAGGACTTAAGAATACAAATTCTTTGACAGATTTTTCTGATGGCTAACTGAAAACCAATAAAGCAGATACAGATGGTGCGCCACTAGAGACTATGTTTATCTCGCAGATTTCCAGTAACTTTGATCAGTTAATCAGCGATCAGATAAGCTTTGAAGATAGTTGGATATACCAAAAAATAAAGAATTTGCTATATGTTCCTATGTAAAGTCGACAACAATCCTGACAAATGGTACAACCGTTTTCAGAATGGCAGAAGAATAAATATCCCTTGTGAATTCAGTATCATGATTTGAAATCAAAACGCCTTGGGAGTTAGGCGCAATTTATTGATTTTTTGTAAAGTTCGCGACCAATGAATTCGATCATATTTTGATCACGCAAAATTTGTAATTGTTGGCGGATTTTGTCTTTGATATGGTTGTTTTGGGGAAATTGGATGGATAGTTTGTTTTCAAATTCATACATTTGTGACAATGTGAATTCTTCGGGGAGTTGATCGATACATTTCATAATAGCCAAAAGCCAGCCTTTGCGTTCCGCATTTTGGTTGCGTAAAAATAGATTGGATTGCCATTTTTTCAGAACGATTTCGGGTTCGATAATGCGGGAATTGTCTATTAAGAATATTTTGCCGCTTTCAGGTAAAGGTACAAGATTAATGGAACACATGATGTGGTGCGGTCGGTTTTTAATACCTTTATTTCTAGGAATAATCATGTCCGGTGTTATGAAATGTTTAGGTACAAGCACCAATTGCTGTATGGAGTAATCCGCTTTTTTATATGCAAGAAAGAAAAAGTTGGGGTTGGTATCTGACTGGATGCGCTCCAACATGGTGTGATATGCACCGTCAGGCACACTGTTACCTATAGTTTTTTGATTTTTACTCTTTAATTCATATTGCTCGTGACAGTTTGGACAAAAGAGGTCTGCAACAGGTTTGTTATTGGTAAATCTCTGCATCGGCTTGCTTCCGCAACAGGGGCAGTAGCCGTTTTTTTCTAGCCAAGCCTCGCTCATTACGCGGATTTTGTGGGTTGCTTTATTTTGTTGCTTTCCCAATTCGGTATCGAAAAATAAATTCATGTTTTGGATTTTGAGATTTAAGTTATTTGAGGTCTGTAATGTAGACAACTCAATCTATCTTAAAAAGGTCGTCTGAAAACCCTGTTTCCAAGTTTTCAGACGACCTTTCCTAATTACAGCAATCAATGCCGAATCGGCTTTACACCACGATGTTCACCAGTCTGCCCGGTACGACGATGATTTTCTTCGCAGGCTTACCTTCCATGAATTTCACTGCGCCTTCGTTGGCAAGGGCGGCGGCTTCGAGGTCGGCTTTGGATGCGTCGGCGGCGACGGTGATTTTGCCGCGCAGTTTGCCGTTGACTTGAACCATCACTTCGATTTCGGATTTGACCAAGGCGGCTTCATCGACTGTCGGCCAGCCTGCTTCCCACAGTTTCGCGCCGTTCAATTCACTCCACAGGGTTTCGCAGATGTGCGGCACGATGGGCCACAACAGGCGTACGGCGGTTTCCAATACTTCTTGGGCGACGGCGCGGCCTTGTTCGCTGCCAGTGTCGGTTTTGTCGTATTGGTTGAGCAGTTCCATCACGGCGGCGATGGCGGTGTTGAACTGCTGGCGGCGGCCGTAGTCGTCGCTGACTTTGGCGGTGGTGGCGTGCAGTTTGTGGCGCAGGTCTTTGAGTTCTTTAGACAAACCGTCTTGGTTACCTGCAAATGCTTTGACCGCACCGCCTTGTTTCAGGTATTCGTAAACGGTGCGCCACAGACGACGCAGGAAGCGGTGCGCGCCTTCGACGCCGCTGTCGCTCCATTCGAGGGACTGTTCGGGCGGTGCGGCGAACATCATGAACAGGCGGGCGGTGTCCGCGCCGTAGGCGTTAATCAGCTCTTGCGGATCGACGCCGTTGTTTTTGGACTTGGACATTTTTTCCGTGCCGCTGATGACGACAGGCAGGCCGTCGGCTTTCAGAACGGCGGAAACAGGGCGGCCTTTGTCGTCGAAAGTCAGCTCGACATCGGCAGGGTTGATCCAGTCTTTGCTGCCGTTGGCGTTTTCGCGGTAGTAGGTTTCGCAGACGACCATGCCTTGAGTGAGCAGGCGTTCAAACGGTTCGTCAACATTGACCAAACCTTCGTCGCGCATCAGTTTGGTGAAGAAGCGCGCGTACAAGAGGTGCAGAATCGCGTGTTCGATACCGCCGATGTATTGGTCGACCGAGCCCCAGTATTTCGCGGCGGCAGGATCGACCATGCCGTCTGAAAATTTGGGCGACATGTAGCGGAAGAAATACCAGCTCGATTCCATGAAGGTATCCATGGTGTCGGTTTCGCGTTTTGCAGCGCCGCCGCAGCATGGGCAGGTGGTTTCGTAAAACTCGGGCATTTTTGCCAAAGGCGAACCCATGCCGTCGGGTACGACGTTTTCGGGCAGGACAACGGGCAGTTGGTCGGCAGGGACGGGTACGTCGCCGCATTTTTCGCAATGGACGATGGGAATCGGGCAGCCCCAGTAGCGTTGGCGCGAAATACCCCAGTCGCGCAGGCGGTATTGGGTTTTCGGTTCGCCTGCGTCTTGGCTTTGCAGCTTGGCGGCGATGGCGTCGAAGGCCGTCTGAAAATTCATGCCGTCCAAGTCGCCGCTGTTGACCAATACGCCGTTTTCTTTGTTGCCGTACCATTCTTGCCATTGGTCTGCGTCGAATGCGTTGTCGCCGACGGCAATGACTTGTTTTTTCGGCAGGCTGTATTTGGTAGCGAACTCAAAATCGCGTTCGTCGTGCGCCGGAACCGCCATTACCGCACCGTCGCCGTAGCCCCACAATACATAGTTGGCAATCCACACTTCCAGCTTGTCGCCGTTGAGCGGATTGACGACGTAGCGGCCGGTCGGCACGCCTTTTTTCTCCATCGTCGCCATATCAGCTTCGGCAACCGAGCCGGCTTTGCATTCGGCGATAAATGCCTGCAATTCGGGTTTGTCGGCGGCTGCGGCGGTTGCCAGCGGATGCTCGGCGGCAACGGCAACATAAGTCGCGCCCATCAGCGTGTCGGGACGGGTGGTATAAACTTGCAGGAACTTCGCGTAATCGCCTTCCAAACCTTGTTTGCTGTCGTCTGAAACAGCAAAGCGCACGGTCATGCCGCGCGATTTGCCGATCCAGTTGCGCTGCATGGTTTTGACTTGTTCCGGCCAGTGTTCCAGCTTGTCCAAATCGTTGAGCAGCTCTTCGGCGTAATCGGTGATTTTGAAGTAATACATTGGGATTTCGCGTTTTTCGATCAACGCGCCCGAACGCCAGCCGCGTCCGTCGATGACTTGCTCGTTTGCAAGGACGGTTTGGTCGACTGGGTCCCAGTTTACCGTGCCGTTTTTGCGATAGACGATACCTTTTTCAAACAGCTTGGTAAACAGCCATTGTTCCCAGCGGTAGTATTCGGATTTGCAGGTGGCGACTTCGCGTTCCCAGTCAATCGCAAAACCCAGGCTTTTGAGCTGGGTTTTCATGTATTCGATGTTGTCGTACGTCCAAGCGGCGGGGGCAACGTTGTTTTTCATCGCCGCGTTTTCCGCCGGCATACCGAACGCGTCCCAACCCATAGGCTGCATGACGTTGAAGCCGTTTAAGAGTTTGAAGCGGCTCAATACGTCGCCGATGGTGTAGTTGCGCACATGCCCCATGTGCAGCTTGCCGCTGGGGTAGGGGAACATGGACAGGCAGTAGTATTTGGGTTTGGAAGCGTCTTCGGAGACGTTGAAAATACGCTCGTCGTCCCATTTTTTCTGCGCCGCAGGCTCGATGGCGGCGGGTTGGTAATGTTCTTGCATGGTCATTCTGTTTTTCGCTTGAAAACGTTGGAAAAAATAAAGATGGGATTATAGCAGGTTGTCGGGCCTGTCGGTTTGACAAAGGCCGTCTGAATGTTTGGATGTCGGAAAAGCACAATTTCAGACGGCCTTGAAAATACTGACTTGAGTTTTTGATACTCGCCCACATATCCCACCCAGTTTGAATTCATTCTTAACACTATCAAAATTATGAGCAATAAAGATTTTTACGAAACACTTGGTGTTGCCCGCAGCGCTAGCGACGATGAAATCAAAAAAGCCTACCGCAAGCTGGCAATGAAATACCATCCCGACCGCAACCCTGACAACAAAGAAGCGGAAGAAAAATTTAAAGAAGTCCAAAAAGCTTACGACACTTTGTCTGACAAGGAAAAACGTACCATGTACGACCAATACGGCCATGCCGCGTTTGAACAGGGCGCAGGTGCGGGCGGATTCGGTGGCTTTGGCGGTTTCGGTGGCGCGCAAGGCTTCGATTTTTCCGATATTTTCAGCCAAATGTTCGGCGGTGGCGGCAGCGCAGGCGGCCGTCAGCCGGATTACAGCGGCGCGGACTTGCAGGTCGGCATAGAGATTTCGCTTGAAGAAGCCGCCAAAGGCGTGAAAAAACGCATCAACATTCCGACTTACGAAGAATGTGATGTCTGCCACGGCTCAGGTGCCAAACCGGGCACATCTGCATCGACTTGTTCGACCTGTCACGGTTCCGGCACGGTACACGTCCGCCAAGCCATTTTCCAAATGCAGCAGACTTGTCCGACTTGTCACGGTACAGGCAAAGAAATCAAAGATCCTTGTGTCAAATGCCGTGGCGAAGGCCGCACCAAAACCAGCAAAACGGTTGAAGTCAACATTCCGGCAGGCATCGACGATGGTCAACGCATCCGCTTGAGCGGCGAGGGCGAGCCGGGTCAACACGGCGCACCGGCAGGCGATTTGTACGTCAATGTCCGCGTAAGACAGCACAAAATCTTCGAGCGCAACGGCTTGGACCTGCATTGCGAACTGCCCATCAGTTTCGCTGTCGCAGCCTTGGGCGGCGAAGTCGAAGTGCCGACTTTGGACGGCAAAGTCAAACTGCACATTCCGAAAGAAACGCAAACCGGCCGCCGTATGCGCGTGAAAGGCAAGGGCATAAAATCTTTGCGCTCCAGCTCGACCGGCGATTTGTACTGCCACATTTTGGTTGAAACACCGGTCAACCTGACCGACCGTCAGAAAGAGTTGCTGGAAGAATTTGAAAAAATCTCCTCCGGCCTCAATCTCAGCCAAACCCCGCGCAAAAAATCGTTTTGGGAAAAAGTAGGCGAAAAAGTAGGCGATTTGTTCTCCGATAATTAATCGCTGTGAAAAAGGCCGTCTGAAACCTACTTGAATCAGGTTTCAGACGGCCTTTTGTTTTTCTTGCTTCAAACTTTTGTTTGCCGTAAAATCCGCGCTTCACTCTTACGGGAGTAGCCATTCGGCACAATGCCGAAACCGTTGTCAACATAATCGGCTTGTGCGGCCGTGGCAGCGGTATCTTCTCTGCTTTATCTGAAGACAGGCAAGACGTAAGCGTTGTCCATACCCTTGCGGGCGGTATGCACAGCGCTTTTTGTTTGCCCGCTTTTCGGTTGAATATCTTAAATCATGGAAGCTTTTTTCTCCTCGACGCTGGGCGTTGCCATTGCCGAAATTGGCGATAAAACGCAATTGCTGGCGCTCTTTTTGGCTGCACGTTTTGCCCACAAAAACGCGATTGTTGCCGGTATTTTTATTGCAACCCTGTTGAACCATCTTGTTTCAGCCGCACTCGGTGTCTGGCTGGCATCCGCTATTTCGCCCGAAGTCATGAAATGGGTGGTCGGCGGCAGTTTTATTGCGGTTGGATTGTGGCTGCTGTTGCCGGATAAAGACGAAGACCCTGATGGCAAATGGTTGAAATACGGCGCATTTACGGCGACGGTCGTCCTGTTTTTCTTGGCGGAAATCGGCGATAAAACGCAGATTGCGACGGTTCTTTTGGCAGCCAAATACCAATCTATCCTACTGGTCGTGTTCGGCAGTATTGCCGGTTTGATGATTGCTTCTGTGCCTGCCGTGTATTTGGGCGAAATGCTGATGCGCAAAATTCCGGCCAAAGCAGTGCGTATTGCTGCATGTATCTTGTTCTGCCTGCTGGGTATTTTGACCCTGCTTGGCGACGGTATTGTATTGAAGGCCGTCTGAAATGTGGGACATTGTTTTTGAACACAAAGACTTTGTGGTCATCAATAAGCCTTGTGGGGTGTCGGTGCACAGCGAATCGGAAGGGGATGTTTGTCTGACCGCATCGCTGGCGCAGCAGCTCGGTGTTGAACGCGTGTGGCTGGTTCACCGATTGGACAAAGCTACCAGCGGCCTGTTGCTGTTTGCGCTCAACCGCAACAGTGCGGCCGCTTTGTCGGCACAGTTTGCCGAGAAAACCATGCGTAAAACTTATTTGGCACTCGGTACGCACAAGCCGGCGAAAAAGCAGGGCTGGGTGAAAGGCGGTATGGCGCGTTCGCGGCGCGGTACATGGAAGCTGACGCGTGATGAGGATAATTTTGCCGTTACCCGTTTCAGCAGCCAAAGCCTGAAGCCCGGTTTGCGCCTGTTTGTCTTGCAACCGTTTACCGGCAAAACCCATCAGCTGCGCGTGGCCATGAAAAGCATAGGCAGCCCGATTTTGGGCGATACGCTGTATGGCGGCGATGAGGCGGGACATCTGTTTCTGCACGCTTGGCGTTTGGTTTTCGACTATCGCGGCGAGCATTTCGATATTCGGGTTGCGCCTGATAAAACATGGCCGTCTGAAATCGATTTGTCGGCGTGTTTGGGTTCGGATGAATCCGAATAGAAGCAGTGAAATTTTTGTGTATATTAAAAAAGGCCGTCTGAAAATTGTTCAGACGGCCTTTTGATTGTTTCAAGTTTACATTTCCAATTCGCTCAAGCCCGGCAAGTCGGCAAAACAGCGGTCATGCGTAATTTGGCAGAAGTTGTCCAGATAGCCTTTGTTGGCGTCTTCCGTACGAATGGCGGCATAAAGTTTGCTCTGCAGGCCGTCTGAAGTGATTTTGCGGTGGACGACGTAGCCTTTTTCCAGATACGGCATGACCGTCCAGTAGGGCAGTGCGGCGATGCCGCGTTTACTGGCAACTAGTTGAATAATGGCAATGGTCAACTCGCTGTGGCGGCGTGGCGGATTAATGCCTTTGGGCAGCAGCACTTTTTTGGGTAAATCCAGCATTTCATCGGGGACGGGATAAGTAATCAAGGTTTCGTCGATAAAGTCTTCCGCTTCCCAAACGTCTTTGTCGGCAAGCGGGTGGTCTTCTGCGCAGATGCCGACCATTTCATAGGCAAACAGGGGGCGGTAGCTGATGCCGTTGAGCGGCTCGGCTTCGGAAACGATGGCAAGGTCAGCGCGGTGTTGCAGCAGCAGCCCGACCGGATCGGCTTGGAAACCGGAAACGATGTCTAATTCAACTTGCGGCCATAAGGGGCGGAACTCGCCCATGGCAGGCATCAGCCAGTCGAAGCAGGTGTGGCATTCGACAGCAAGTCTGAGTTCGCCCGCTTCGCCTTCGATAATCCGCACCAGGTCACGTTCGGCGGCGGCAACCTGCGGCAACAGCTCGCGCGCCAGTTGCAATAGGCGCATACCGGCCGGAGTGAAGCGCAAAGGTGTGGATTTACGTTCAAACAACGGCGTTTCGTAATAATTTTCCAAGGCGCGGATTTGGTGCGATAGGGCGGATTGGGTCAGGAAAACCCGTTTGGCGGCAAGGGAAACGCTGCCGGTTTCTTCTAAAGCCAGCAAGGTTTTGAGATGACGCAATTCGATAATAGAGTCCATGTGTTTTCAGACGGCCTGTGGGTAAGGTGGGGTATATTAAAATAATTCATGATGATGTGCAAATGATTAATGTTGGGAATGATTGCTGAAATCGGAATGTAAGAATTTGAGGCATAAACAGATTTTGCGGTTAGAATGCGAGGCTGTTTTTGAAGATAGATATAAGGAGCGGAATATGGCTTTACGCCGCGAAATTCTGGCTTGGTGTGATGAGACTTTACAGATCGGGCTGTTTAAGGACTATGCGCCCAACGGTTTGCAGGTCGAAGGCAAAGAAGAAATTGCCAAAATCGCCACTTCGGTTACCGCCAGTAAAGCAGCAATCGATTTTGCCGTAGGGCAGGGGGCAGATATGCTTTTGGTTCACCACGGCATGTTTTGGAAAAGCGAGCCTGTCACGATTACCGGTTGGAAAAAAGCACGCATTGAAACCTTGCTGCAACACCAAATCAATATGGCGGGCTACCATCTGCCACTGGATGCGCACCCGCAATTGGGCAATAACGCGCAGTTGGCCGAGAAACTCGATTGGGTGCTCGAAAAACAATTCGGCGAGCAAAATCTGTTGAATACAGGCCGCCTGAAAACCACGCAAACGCTGGCGCAGTTATCTGAACGCATTGAGGCGGTATTCGGCCGCAAGCCGACCGTTATCGGCGATCTTGAACTCGAAATCAAACGTATTGCCTGGTGTAGCGGAGGTGCGCAGGGATTTTTTCAGACGGCCGCAGACGAAGGTGTCGATGCGTATCTGACCGGTGAAATTTCCGAAGCACAATATCATCTTGCCAACGAAACGGGTGTGGCATTTATCAGTGCCGGCCATCATGCGACAGAACGTTACGGCGTCCGCGCCTTAGGCGATGCCGTGGCAGAAAAATTCGGTATCGAAGTGGTTCACTTTGATGAAAACAACCCTGCCTGAGTATTGAGCAATATCATAAAAACTTTACCTTATTTTAAATAATGCTTTGAGTATTACAACAAACTAGGTAGAATTACGCTGTTTAATGGCTCGGTATTCCCAAAATTTTAGGACGACTGAATAATGGATAATCAAGAAATCAACAACGGTCGCCGCCGTTTCCTGACACTGGCTACATGCGGTGCAGGCGGTGTGGCGGCTCTGGGCGTAGCTACGCCTTTCGTGGCCAGCTTCTTCCCATCGGAGAAAGCTAAGGCTGCCGGTGCTGCTGTCGAAGTAGATGTCAGCAAAATCGAAGCAGGCCAAATGCTGACTGCCGAATGGCAGGGCAAACCGATTTGGCTGGTCAACCGCACAGATCAACAGCTCAAAGACTTGAAAAGTTTGGATGGCGCAGTTGTCGATCCCAATTCCGAAGTGGATCAGCAACCGGAATACGCTAAAAACGAGACCCGTTCGATCAAGCCGAACCTCCTCGTCGCTATCGGTATCTGTACCCACCTGGGTTGCTCTCCGACTTACCGTCCCGATATTGCTCCCGCCGACTTGGGTGCAGACTGGAAAGGCGGTTTCTTCTGCCCTTGCCACGGTTCGAAATTTGACATTGCAGGCCGAGTATACAAAGGTGTTCCTGCACCGACCAACTTGGTTGTACCGCCTTACAAATATCTGAGCGATACGACTGTTTTGGTGGGCGAAGACTAAAAATAAGGAACGATAATTATGGCAAACCAAACCAATAGCAAAGCAAAAGCATTGTTAGGCTGGATGGACGATCGCTTCCCTCTGTCTAAAATGTGGAATGAGCATTTGGCTCAATACTATGCGCCGAAGAACTTCAACTTCTGGTATTACTTCGGCTCTTTGGCTCTACTCGTCCTTGTAATTCAAATCGTCAGCGGTATTTTCCTGACCATGAACTACAAACCGGACGGCAACCTTAACGCTTACCATCTGCCTGCTGCCTTTACCGCAGTAGAGTACATCATGCGCGACGTGTCCGGCGGCTGGATTATCCGCTACATGCACTCCACCGGCGCATCTTTCTTCTTCATCGTCGTTTATCTGCATATGTTCCGTGGTCTGATTTACGGTTCGTACAAAAAACCTCGTGAATTGGTGTGGATTTTTGGTTCCCTGATTTTCTTGGCATTGATGGCAGAAGCCTTTATGGGTTACCTGTTGCCTTGGGGTCAAATGTCCTTCTGGGGTGCGCAGGTAATTATTAACCTGTTCTCCGCCATCCCTGTTATCGGTCCTGATTTGTCCACTTGGATCCGCGGTGACTTCAACGTTTCCGACGTTACTTTGAACCGCTTCTTCGCCCTGCACGTTATCGCTGTGCCTTTGGTATTGCTCGGCTTGGTTGTGGCTCACATCATCGCCCTGCACGAAGTGGGTTCTAACAACCCTGATGGCGTTGAAATCAAGAAAAACAAAGACGAAAACGGTATTCCACGCGATGGTATCCCATTCCATCCTTACTACACCGTTAAAGACATCTTGGGTGTTGTTGTATTCTTGATTGTCTTCTGTTCTGTGTTGTTCTTTGCACCTGAAGGCGGCGGCTACTTCTTGGAAGCGCCAAACTTCGATGCAGCAAACGCGTTGAAAACACCGCCGCACATTGCGCCGGTATGGTATTTCACCCCATTCTACGCTATTTTGCGTGCGATTCCTTCGATGGCAGGTACTCAGGTATGGGGTGTAATCGGCATGGGTGCAGCAGTTGTATTGATTGCCTTGTTGCCTTGGTTGGATAAGTCACCTGTAAAATCTGTTCGTTACCGCAGCAACTCGTTCAAAGTAATGTTGGCGTTGTTTGTTGTATCTTTTATCGGCTTGGGAATTTTGGGTGCATTGGTAGCAGATGATACACGTACAGCTTTTGCTCGTGCATTCAGTGCATTCTATTTCTTGTTCTTCATCGGTATGCCTTTGCATACAAATCCTAAATGGTTGGCTGAAAAAGCTGGTGGTATTAAATATTTAATCAGTCTGTTTGTTTATGCAGCTTTAATTATTTATAACCTGTATTTAGTTGCAGTCTTGCCAAATAACATCGTTAAGGCGTTCGTTCTGGCTTACACTGTTTTCTTTGCAGCTATTCCATTCCTGAATGCGTTTAATAGCGAAAAAGCTACGCCTGAACGCGTAACCATGAGCACTACTAAACAAAAAATTATGTTCTTTGTTTACGTCGGTATTACCGTTGTCGGTGCTTACTTGTTTGCAACCAATATCTGATGAGGGCAGCGAAAATGAAACAAACTCTGAAAAACTGGTTTGCTGCCTTATTGCTGGCAGTGCCTATGAGTGCAGCCGTCGCCAGCGGCGGCGGACACTACGAAAAAGTCGATATCGACCTGCGTGACCAAGTCAGTCTGCAGCACGGTGCGCAAATCTTTACAAACTACTGTTTGTCTTGCCACTCTGCAAGCGGTATGCGCTTCAACCGTCTGAAAGATATTGGTTTGACTGAAGATGAAATCAAGAAAAACCTGATGTTCACAACAGACAACGTTGGTGACGTCATGGTAGCGGCAATGGATCCGAAAGATGCCTCCAAATGGTTGGGTGCGCCTCCGCCGGATTTGACCCTGATTGCCCGTTCTAAGGGTGCAGACTACCTGTATGCCTATATGCGCGGCTTCTATAAAGACCCAACTCGTCCGACCGGTTGGAACAATACTGTTTTGGCCGGTGCGAGTATGCCCCACCCATTGTGGGAGCAACAAGGTGTTCAAGCCGTTGAGTTGGATGCCAAAGGTCAGCCCGTTATGATTAAAGACGAGCATGGCAACCTGACTCCTAAGCTGTATTGGGAATCTACCGGTCTGCAAAGCCGTCGCCTGCCTAACGGTAAAGTGATCCAAAAAGAGTACGATACTTATGTACGCGACTTGGTGAACTACTTGGTGTACATGGGTGAGCCTGCTCAGTTGCAACGCCACCGCATCGGCTACATGGTTCTGGCATTCCTGTTTGCGGTAATGCTGCCATTGGCTTACTTCCTGAAAAAAGAATTCTGGAAAGATGTTCATTAATTCTTTTGAATCAAAAAGGCAAACCTGTTTCAGGTTTGCCTTTTTTGTTTGTGAAATTGGTTTATGCAGAAGTAATGTAAATTTTAAAATTAATCAATATAAACAATGTGGTAGTTGAAATTTCTGGATTAAGTGTTTGAAACTATGTATAATTCTGTCTGAATTTTATAAGGCTTAAGGCCGTCTGAAAAGATTTATCAGGAGTAAAAGATTATGATGACATTGTATTCAGGTATTACTTGTCCATTCAGCCAACGTTGTCGTTTTGTGCTGTACGAAAAAGGCATGGATTTTGAAATAAAAGATGTGGACGTGTTCAATAAGCCTGAAGACTTGGCTTTGATGAATCCGTATAACCAAGTACCGGTCTTGGTTGAGCGTGATCTGATTTTGCACGAATCAAACATCATCAACGAATACATTGACGAGCGTTTCCCTCATCCTCAATTGATGCCGGGTGATCCTGTTATGCGCGGTCGCGGCCGTTTGGTGCTGTACCGTATGGAAAAAGAACTGTTCAGCTTGGTACAAGTGTTGGAAAACCCTGAATCTACCAATAAAGAACAAGCTAAAGCGCGTGAAGCCATTGGCAATGGATTGACCCTGCTGGCACCGTCTTTTACTAAAAACAAATACATCTTGGGCGACGACTTCTCTATGATTGATGTTGCCTTGTCTCCATTGTTGTGGCGTTTGGACTATTACGATATCAAACTGGGTAAATCTGCTGCGCCTTTGCTGAAGTACGCCGAGCGTATTTTCCAACGTGAAGCCTTTATTGAAGCATTAACGCCGGCTGAAAAAGCCATGCGTCGTTAAGGGACGGATCTATGGCAACTTCAACCAAACCGTATTTATTGCGTGCTTTGTATGAATGGTGTTTGGATAATAACCAAACACCGCACATCGTGGCTTGGGTAAATGAACATACCCGTGTGCCGATGCAGTATGTGCGTGATAATGAAATTGTTTTAAATATCGGTCCTACCGCCAGTCATAACTTGAATATCGACAACGAATGGGTCAATTTTTCTGCACGTTTTTCCGGCGTAGCGCACGAGATTTGGATTCCGGTCGGTCATATTGTCAGTATATTTGGCCGCGAAAGTGGAGAGGGTATGGGTTTTGAGGTAGAACCATATCAGCCTGCTTCTGTTGAAGCTGTGGCGGCTGAAGATAAAAAAGCTGAATCTGCGGAAGAGAAACCGAAAAAAGTATTGAAGCTTGTGAAGTAATTAAAAGATAAAAGGCCGTCTGAAATGTTTCAGACGGCCTTTATTGATTGGGTATTGAAATGGCTTAATGAATGAGCAATCAGTTATTAATCAAGCCAAACAAAAAAGCTCTTGCATTTAACAAGAGCTTTTTTGTTTAGTGGTGGAGGTAAGCGGGATCGAACCGCTGACCTCTTGCATGCCATGCAAGCGCTCTACCAACTGAGCTATACCCCCGAAATTTGGTGGCGAATCAGGGACTCGAACCCCGGACACAAGGATTATGATTCCTCTGCTCTAACCGACTGAGCTAATTCGCCGTTTCGTGAAGTCGCTATTATAGTTTTTTTTGAATATTTGGCAAGCGCTAATTTTGATTTTTTTTATTTCTTATTGTTTTTAAAAAATAAAAAGTAGGTTGTCAGGCTATAGCTTATGGCAAATATCGCCGTGGCTAAAGCCTATCCAATCGATATCGATGTCTTTGCCAAAAGCGATCACTTTAAAAAGTTCGCCCATTTCGTGCTGATGTATCAGTTTCTGTACTGCGGCAGCGGCTTGGATATATTCAACCGAATCCGGGCTGCCGATTTGTGCCAGTAGATCGGTGATGCCGAGATTGAGCAGGAAATAAGATTGGGGCAGGTAGCCGATTAAGTCTAAACCTGATTCCGTACCGGCGCGTGCAATATCAGTGAAATTGACGTGTGCAGTCAAATCGGTCAGACCGATATTGAAAAATGGATCATGGATAGTGTGGTGGCGATAGTGGCCGATAAATGTGCCTTCCTTGCGTTGCGGATGGTAATACTGAGCGGCATCGAAGCCGTAATCGATAAATATCATGCCGCCGCGCTGCAATTTTGCGGCCAGGGTTTGGATAAAGGCATATTGTGCCGGATGCAGCTCGCTTGTGTATGAAGGGAGGAGGGGGAAGTACAAGACGGCTGTTTGTATAAGTTCGGCTTGGGCCAATGGTCTGATGGCTTCGATTAGCCCGTCATTTTCTAAGCTGACGCCGATTTGTTGAAATCCTTCGTCTTGATAAATCAAACGTTCCACCGGCATGGCATCCAATACTTCGTTGCCGATGATGATGCCGTCAAAGTGTTCGGGCAATGTGGTGAGGTGGATGACTTTGGCGGCTGCTTCGGGGGAAGTATGTTCAAGAATATATTGGCGTTGTCTCTCTGCAAGCTCTGCTGATAGTTCGATAATATAGTAATGATTCAGGCCGTCTGAAAGGTTTTGCAAGAGTGTGGCAGCGAGATGACCTGTGCCTGCACCAAATTCGTAGATATTGCCTGCTGTTTGTGGCAGTAATTCGTCAAGTTGTTTGGCAAGGGTTTGTCCGAATAGGGGGGAGAGGGTGGGGGCAGTAATGAAGTCGCCGTCTGTGCCGATTTTATGGCTACCTCCACTGTAATAGCCATATTGAGGTGTGTAAAGGGAAAGCTCCATAAAACGGGAGAAGGGTATCCAGTTTTGATGTTGTCCAATTTCGTTTTTTATGAGCTTCGTCAGGTGTGCTGAAGAGGCTTGTGCATCAGGGGAGGGGAGGGGGAGTTGAGGCTTCATGACTGTTAGATAATGTAAAAAATTTGAATTTGTTTGTATATTATAGCCCCTTATGAGAGGGGTGGTAATTGAGTATAAAAATACTATATATAGTATTTTTATACTATAAATAATACTATATATAGTATTTACTGCTAAACGAGACACTTAATAAACTCATATGTCATGCATCATTATATATATAAGGTGTTGAATTTAAATAGTTTAGTGTTTTATTTCAGATAAGAAACCGATTTGACCTGATTGCCAAAATTTCTTATAGTGTCGGTTAGTGGGGCATAGTGGGTGAAAGTGGTTACTTTTTCCTAAAAAGTGTTCCGTGGAAGTGAAAACGAAATATTTTAGGAAGGTGGGATTTTTAATCCCACTCTGTTTTATTTTAATCGAATTTGGGGTGTGATGTGTTTGGCGGTGCTCATGAATTGAGTATGGACAGTAAAGGGCGGTTGGCGATTCCTGCCAAATTCCGCGATATTTTGCTGCGCCGTTATACGCCTGCAATTGTGGTCACACTGGATTCCCGAAAAAAATTATTAATGTACCCCGAGCCCGTTTGGGAAGAAAAAGCCGAGCAGATTTTGAAGTTGAAAGTAGCCGGCAATGAAGCTTTGCAACGGTATCAGAATTTGCTGCTGCACAATGCGGAGATTTTGGAGTGGGACAGAGCCGGACGTGTTTTGATCCCGGCCAATCTGCGCAAACGTGTGGATTTTGAAAAAGAAGTTACTTTGGTTGGCCGTGCAAACCGTATGGAGTTGTGGGGCCGTGAACATTGGGAAGAGGAAATGAATCAGGCTTTGGATATCGATCCTGACGAATTGGCTTTCCAATTGAGTCAAACGGATTTGCAATTGTGAGTAAAGTTGAAAATTATCAGCATGTTACTGTCTTGTTGCATGAGGCGGTGGATGCGTTGGCAATCCGTGAAGACGGGATTTATGTGGACGGTACGTTCGGTAGGGGAGGGCATTCCCGGCTGATTTTGTCACGTTTGGGTGAGCAGGGTCGTTTGGTTGTTTTTGACAAAGACCCTGAGGCGATTGCGGTAGCCAATGAGCTGGCGGCGCAAGATAAACGTGTCAGTGTCGTACACAATGGTTTTGAAACATTTCAGACGGCCTTGGATGAATTGGGCATCGATAAGATTGACGGTGCGCTTTTTGATTTGGGGATTTCGTCGCCGCAAATTGACGATGGCAGCCGCGGATTCAGTTTCCGCTTTGATGCGCCGTTGGATATGCGGATGGATCCGACCCGTGGGATGTCTGCGGCAGAATGGATTGCAACCGCATCCGAACAGGATTTACACGAGGTCATTAAGAATTATGGTGAAGAGCGGTTTAGTCGCCAGATTGCGCGCGCCATTGTTGCGCAACGGGAGGAAAGTCCCATCGATACAACCCGCAAGCTGGCGCAGCTTGTGGCGCAAAACGTCCGTACTCGTGAGCGCGGACAAGACCCTGCTACGCGCACCTTCCAAGCAGTTCGCATCTTTATTAACCGCGAGCTCGAAGAGGTAGAGGCAGTTTTGCCGCAGGTTGCAGGCCGTCTGAAAGAGGGTGGACGCTTGGCTGTCATTGCGTTCCATTCGCTGGAAGACAGAATTGTGAAGCAGTTTATTAAAAAATATTCGCAACATGCGCCTTTGCCCCGTTGGGCGGTGGTCAAGGAAGCGGATTTGCCTCAACCGCCTTTGAAGGCTGTGGGCAAAGCAATCAAACCGGGTTCGACAGAGACTGAAACCAATCCGCGTGCGCGCAGTGCAGTTTTGCGTGTGGCGGAGCGCAGTAGCGGCGAATTTTCGGTTATTGAGTAGGGGATGGCGTCTAAACGCTGTCGTAAGAGATAGTCCTGTTGACAGGCCGTCTGAAAGTTTGAGATGGGTAAGTTGAATATTTTATTGCTGGTTTTGGTGACGGTCTCAGCCTTTGCCGTAGTGTTTAAGCAAAACCAGTCCCGTTTGCATTTTATCGAGTTGGATAAGGCACAAAAACGGGAAATTCAGTTGGAACAGGATTACGCGCGCTTGAAATTGGAGCAGGCTAGGCTGGCAAACCACAAACTGATTAAAGTGGCGGCCGAAAAGCAACATCTGCTTCCGCCGGGTGCGCATAATACGGCTATGCTGGAACGCAAAAAATAAGAATATGGAGCCTTGCATTGGTGCAAGATTTACGGGATTTGATGGCTCACTGAGCAGCTAAGTCATGAGAAGTTCAACATGTTAATTAAGAACGAATATAAACCTCAAATGCTGTCTGGAACAACAAAAACGAAAAAGCCGCTGACAAGTAACGGGCGAATCGGTTTGGTGCTGGGCGCTGTTGCGCTGGCATTTACCGGTCTGTTGGTACGCGGGGTTTATCTGCAAACCAGTCAGCATGAATTTTTGAAAAATCAGGGCGACCAACGTTTTGTGCGCACACTTCCGCTGCCTGCATCACGCGGTATGATTACCGACCGCAATGGTGCTACATTGGCGTTGAGTGCGCCTACCGAATCATTGTATGCCATGCCTTCCGGTATGGAGGAAATGCCGACTGACGAGCAGTTAGAAAAACTGTCGGCCATTGCCGATGTGCCTGTTGAAGTTTTGAAAAATAAATTGTCTAAAAAAGACAAAGGCTTTATCTATCTGAAACGTCAACTCAGCTACGAGAAAGCAGAAGAAATCAAAGCATTGGGCATTAAAGGCATCGCATTCCAAAAAGAATTGAAACGCCATTACCCGATGGGCAATCTGTTTGCGCATGTTATCGGTTTTACCAATATCGACGGCAAAGGTCAGGAGGGCTTGGAACTTTCCCGTGAAGACAGCCTGCGTGGTGAAGATGGTGCGAAAGTCGTATTGCGCGACAACAAAGGCAATATCGTTGACAGCCTCGACTCTCCACGCAACAGCGTGCCTAAAAACGGCCAAGACATGATTTTGTCTTTGGATCAGCGTATTCAAACGCTGGCGTATGACGAGTTAAACAAAGCTGTGGCTTATCACAAAGCCAAAGCGGGTACAGTTGTGGTATTGGATGCACAAACTGGCGAGATTTTGGCTTTGGTCAACAGCCCGGCTTACGATCCGAATCAACCGGGTCAGGCCAATAGCGAACAACGCCGCAACCGCGCCGTAACCGACATGATTGAACCAGGTTCTGCCATGAAGCCGTTTACCATTGCCAAAGCATTGGATTCAGGCAAAGTGGATGCAACCGATACGTTCAATACCCTGCCTTACAAAATCGGTCCGGCTACCGTGCAGGATACCCACGTTTATCCTACTTTGGATGTGCGCGGCATTATGCAAAAATCTTCCAACGTCGGTACCAGTAAACTTTCTGCCATGTTTACGCCTAAAGAAATGTACGATTTCTATCACGATTTAGGTGTGGGCGTGCGTATGCATTCAGGCTTTCCTGGCGAGACTGCAGGTTTGTTGAGAAGCTGGCGCAGATGGCAAAAAATCGAACAGGCAACCATGTCTTTCGGTTATGGCCTGCAATTGAGCCTGTTGCAATTGGCGCGTGCCTATACTGTCTTGACCCATGACGGCGAATTGTTGCCGGTCAGCTTTGAAAAGCAAGCGGTTGCCCCTAAAGGCAAGCGCGTCATCAAAGCCTCTACTGCAAAAAAAGTGCGCGAGTTGATGGTTTCCGTTACTGAAGCCGGCGGTACCGGTACTGCCGGTGCTGTGGATGGTTTCGACGTAGGTGCGAAAACCGGTACGGCGCGTAAACTGGTCAATGGTCGCTATGTAGACAACAAACACGTCGGTACGTTCATCGGTTTTGCTCCGGCTAAAAATCCACGCGTGATTGTGGCCGTTACCATCGACGAACCGACTGCCAACGGCTATTACGGCGGCGTGGTTGCCGGTCCCGTATTCAAAGAAGTCATGAGCGGAAGCTTGAACATCTTGGGCGTTTCCCCGACTAAGCCTTTAAGTAATACCGCTACTGTCAAAGTACCGTCATAATCCAAACAATCAAAGAGATATTGTTTATGTTCAGCAAGTTAACCACCTTGGCTGAAACCAACTTTCCGCCTCTGCTGTGTGAAAACGCAGCAGGGCGTTTGTTGCATTCAGACAGCCGACAAATTAAACAGGGTGACATTTTCGTTGCCTGCCAGGGCGAATATACAGACGGCCGTAGCTATATTCCTGCCGCCATCGCCAACGGAGCAACCTTTGTTTTTTGGGATGATGACGGCAAATTCACATGGAATCCTGAATGGAACGTTCCCAATCAAGGCATTAAAGATCTGAAACATCGCGCCGGTATGTTGGCGGCGCAGGTTTACGGCAATGTTTCAGACGGCCTTAAAGTTTGGGGCGTAACCGGTACCAACGGCAAAACTTCTATCACACAATGGCTGGCGCAAGCTGCCGATCTTCTGGGCGAAAAAACCACCATTATCGGCACAGTCGGCAACGGCTTTTGGGGCGCATTGGAAGAGACCACGCATACCACGCCAGCTCCCGTTGATGTTCAAACCCTGCTCTACCGCTTCCGCCAGCAAGGCGCAACAGCCGCCGCGATGGAAGTTTCCAGCCACGGCCTTGACCAATCGCGCGTCAACGGCGTGCCGTTTCGCAGTGCAATCTTCACCAATCTCACTCGCGACCACCTTGATTATCATGGCACCATGGAAGCCTACGGTGCCATCAAATCGCGCCTGTTCTACTGGCATGGTCTGCAACACGCTATCATCAATGTCGATGATGAATACGGCGCAGAACTGGTAGGCCGTCTGAAAAAAGACTGTCCCGATTTAGCCGTTTACGGCTATGGTTTCAGCGAACAAGCCAATATCCGCATTACCGATTTCACCGCTTCTTCAGACGGCATGGAAGCCGTATTCCAAACCCCGTGGGGCGAAGGAAAATGCCGTACCCGTCTGCTCGGACGATTCAACGCGCAAAACCTCGCCGCCTGCGTTGCTTTGCTGTGTGCCAACGGTTATCCACTCAATAACGTTTTGGATGTATTGGCAAAAATCCGTCCTGCTTCAGGCCGCATGGATTGCATTATGAACAGCGGCAAGCCCCTAGTCGTCGTCGATTACGCCCACACACCTGACGCATTGGAAAAAGCACTCTCCACCTTGCAGGAAATCAAACCGCAGGGTGCGGCTTTATGGTGCGTATTCGGCTGCGGCGGCAACCGCGACCGTGGTAAACGTCCATTGATGGGCGCAGCAGCCGTACAGGGCGCGGATAAAGTTGTTGTAACCAGCGATAACCCACGCTTGGAAAATCCACAAGACATCATCAACGATATTTTGCCTGCCGTCCCTAATCCTGAACGCGTCGAAGTTGATCGCGCCGTTGCCATTCGTTATGCGGTTGAGCAGGCTGCTACGAACGACATCATTCTAATTGCCGGTAAAGGGCATGAAAACTATCAGGATGTACAAGGCGTGAAGCACCATTTCTCCGATTTTGAAATTGCAGAAAAAGCATTGGCAGAGCGCGGTTAAGCCATATCGCAAATGTTCAGACGGCCCGAAACCTTAAGGCCGTCTGAAAAAGATTTAAACATATACAATAAAAGCAATACGACACACGCATTACGGCACGTCAGCCATTAAACCCATCACAGTTGTTTGTTTCAGAAGACTTTTGAGAAAGGCCGTCTGGACAACAAGGAGACCGATTTGATGCTGAAAATGCCGATAAAAACCTTATTAATCAGTGCAGCCGTAGTTTTATTTGCAGGCTGTACAACCAAACAACTTCCGCGTCCTACTGCCGAAATCGAGCAGTTGAGGGCACAACAGCCTCCTGCCGAGCAAAGCCTGCCCAATCCTGTTAAAGGCAAACGTTTTGACGACACTTGGGGCGCGGCGCGCAGTCAGGGGCGCAGGCATGAAGGTGTGGATATTTTTGCTAAGAAAAATACGCCAATACGCAGTACGACGCCCGGTATCGTGACCAAAATTGGGCGCAACCGATTGGGTGGTAAAGTTATCGGTATTCAAGGGCCGGGTGCGTGGCATTACTATGCCCATCTGAATAAATTTGCCCGTATCCGCCTGTATGAGCGAGTCAAAGAAGGGCAGGTCATCGGCTATGTCGGTAAAACCGGCAACGCTAGAACCACACCGGCCCACCTGCATTACGGTGTGTATCTGCCGAGTGGCGCGATTAATCCGTATCCGCTGATTAATCAGAGCAGATAAGCCGTCTGAACAAGATTTGAGAGTATGAACGCAAAGAAATTGGTTAAGGCAACGAATATCGTCGGTATGGTGGCAGTCGTGCTGCTGGTGTATTGGGTATTTGTTCTGATTTTATCCAATGTTTTCGGGCTTAAGGTATTCCGCGAATACATTACGGAAATTTTCCTGATGAGTATTTTGGGGATTTTTGCTGTGATGGCGGGTGCCTTGATACTGAACATCATGCTGAATTTGACCCGTATTGCCGAGCGAGGACAAGAGGAAGAAAGCAAAGGTGGCCGGAAAATCTTATATTTGTTGTTGGCAGTATTTCCCGTTTTAGCAGCCCTGTTATTTGGCGGAAATTATCTGACTGTTCAGAAAAAACGTCAGATTTTGACTCAATCTCTAGAGCGTATCGTCAAGGATAGTCCATCGCAAATCAACGCGTTGGCAGATTATCGTTTTGACTTGGCGTACATCAAAAAAGCGGCGTTAATCCTTGAGCTGATGTCGAAGGAAGATTCTGCCTTTAAAGCTGCTACGGTGATTGTGCCGGATACGATCGGTAATAAACAGGTTTATTTGGCTTTCTCAGCTGATTCCCAGTTAAGTGGGATTGATGAGCAGGCACCCAATGCTCAGGGAGTAGGCAATGATAATGGTTTTGTCGTTACTCGGAATGGCGATAAAGAAACAATCAGCAAAACGCAATATCTTTATGCCCCAAATCTGAGCGAGCGTGAATACTTGCAGAGGGTATTTGCCGGACAAACAAATGAAATACGTTATGAGGCAAAAGATGGCAATTACAGCCTTTGCCGCCCCTACCTCCAAAACGGTAAAACCATTGTATTGTGTTTTTCCGATTACCAGCAGTACGGGAAAATTGGCAGTTGATAAGAGAAAGTGATTTGTAGTATGAAAAGTTGGTTTTCCAATACATTTCCTGAATATAAAAAATTGCCCAAAAGCGGCAAATTTATGGCATGGCTGACTTTTGTGCAGGGCGTGGTTTGGTTGATTCTGGCATCAATTCAGAGTGTGCAAGGACTGATTAACAACATAGCATGGGCTGTGTTTTTTGGGATTTTACTTTTCATTTTGGGTGTATTGGCGCTGTCTGCAGCATGGAATGCGTTTAAATTCCGTGAAATAGGTTTTAATAGAATGATATATGTGTACACGCCATGCTTGTTGCAAATAGTCTTTGTAGGAGAGGCATTTTCTTTTACGTATTATATAGAAAGTGTACTGCAATTATCATTTAGCCTTACGGTACATAAGCTTACTGTCGGTGTAAATTTTGCCGCTATTCTTTTTATTGTGCTGGCAGGACGTAATTATCGTCATTTAAAAATGGTTTCCCAAAATACGGATAAAAATGTGGAACCGTTAGAACAAGTAGAACAAGGACAAGAAACACAATCATGAAACCACTAGATCTAAATTTCATCTGTCAAACCCTCTGCCTTCCGATGCCGTCTGAAAATCAACCTGTTTCGCGTATCGTTACAGACAGCCGCGATATTCAGGACGGCGACGTATTTTTTGCGCTTGCAGGTGAGCGCTTTGATGCACATGACTTTGTTGAAGATGTGTTGGCAGCGGGAGCAACGGCAGTTGTGGTTTCGCGCGAAGATTGTGCGGCTTTGAAAGGCGCGTTGAAGGTTGACGATACGCTTGCGGCTTTGCAAAAACTGGCGAAGGCGTGGCGTGAAAATGTGAATCCGTTTGTCTTTGGCATTACCGGCTCTTCTGGTAAAACGACGGTTAAAGAGATGTTGGCCGGCGTATTGCGTCATCGATTCGGTAATGAAGCTGTGTTGGCGACTGCCGGCAATTTCAACAATCATATCGGCCTGCCGCTGACTTTGTTGAAACTGAACGAAAAACACCGCTATGCCGTCATTGAAATGGGTATGAACCATTTTGGCGAATTGTCTTTGTTGACCCGAATCGCCGGTCCGAATGTTGCTTTAGTTAATAACGCTTTGCGCGCGCATGTCGGTTGCGGTTTTGATGGGGTTGGCGATATTGCCAAAGCCAAAAGCGAAATCTACGAAGGTTTGCTTTCAGACGGCATTGCGCTGATTCCGTGCGAAGATGCCAATATCGCTACATTTAAAGCTGCTACTGCGCAATTGAACGCTCAGACTTTCGGCGCTGCCAGTGGCGATGTCCATGCAGAAAATATTGAGTTGAAACCGTTGTTCTGCGAATTTGATTTGGTGCGTGGCAATGAACGTGTTGCCGTGGTGTTGCCAGTCCCCGGCCGACACAATGTGCATAATGCCGTAGCAGCGGCGGCTCTGGCTTTGGCGGCAGGTTTGAGCCTTGCCGAAGTTTCAGACGGCCTGAAAAATTTCAGCAATATCAAAGGCCGTCTGAATATCAAGCAAGGCATTAAAGGCGCGACTTTGATTGACGATACTTATAATGCCAACCCTGACAGCATGAAGGCCGCCATTGATGTGCTTGCCGCTATGCCTGTGCCGCGTATTTTTGTGATGGGCGACATGGGCGAATTGGGTGAGGATGAAGCCGCAGCCATGCACGCCGAAGTTGGTGCGTATGCACGGGATAAAGGCATCGAGGCCGCATATTTTGTCGGCGACAACAGCGTTGAAGCGGCAGAGACGTTTGGTGCGGAAGGGTTGTGGTTTGCAGACAAAGATCCGTTGATTCAAGTGTTGAGCCACGATTTGCCTGAACGCGCTACTGTATTGGTCAAGGGATCACGCTTTATGAAGATGGAAGAAGTGGTCGAGGCACTGACGGATAAAGAGGTTGTCTGAAAATGGAACAGAAAAGGAAACGGCCTATACTGTTGCAGGTTATCGTTGGGATGATGGTAGTGGCAGCAGTTTTATGGCCGGTTGTAGTGTGGCAGTACATCAAAGATGTAGGATTTGAGACAATAAGCGAAGCATACGAAAGCACAAGAGGACGTTGGGGTTGGTTTGAATTTTGGTTAGGAAATTTTCATTTGCTTGTGCAAGTGATATTGATGCTGGTTAGTGCTGTTGGATTATGGAGAGGTAAGGATTGGGCGCGTAGATTGTGGCTGTATGGCTGTATACTGTATATCGTCTACAATATGGTCGGTTATTTGGTTTCCCCTAGAATCGGGTTTCCATTGTTGGATGTCATTATTCGCGCTGCAATTTGTTACAGCTTGTTTTGCTTACATCCCAAGGATTATTTTCAGACTCAAGAAAATAAAACTTAAGAAGGCCGTCTGAAATATGAAAAAGATTTTACTATTGACTGGTTTGCTGATTGCCGCGTTTTATGCCGGAATGAAAGTACAGGCATTTATCTATGAAGATACCTGTTTGGACTTAGGAGGCGGAAAGAATCCTGGAAACTATCCGATTTGCGTGGTAGAGAAATAATCTTACTCAATAAGGCCGTCTGAAATTTCAGACGGCATACCGATTGATTTTTAATTGGGCAATAAGCCCGCTGTAACAACAAAAACAAAAAAGGAAGCCCCATGTTTTTATGGCTCGCACATTTTAGCAACTGGTTAACCGGTCTGAATATTTTTCAATACACCACATTCCGCGCCGTTATGGCGGCTTTGACTGCTTTGGCGTTTTCCCTATTGCTTGGCCCGTGGACCATCCGAAAACTGACTGCACTTAAAGTAGGTCAAGCCGTCCGTACTGACGGCCCTCAAACTCACCTGATCAAAAACGGTACGCCAACCATGGGCGGCTCGCTGATTTTGACCGCCATTACCGTGTCCACAATCTTGTGGGGCAACTGGGCAAATCCTTATATCTGGATTCTCTTAGGCGTCTTGCTTGCTACCGGCGCACTCGGTTTTTACGACGACTGGCGCAAAGTGGTTTATAAAGACCCTAACGGCGTGTCTGCCAAATTTAAAATGGTGTGGCAGTCCAGCGTTGCCATTATTGCCGGTTTGGCATTGTTCTACCTTGCGACAAACTCTGCCAACAATATCCTGATTGTTCCCTTCTTCAAACAAGTTGCCTTGCCGCTTGGTGTAGTCGGCTTCTTGGTATTGTCCTACCTGACCATCGTCGGCACATCCAATGCCGTTAACCTGACTGACGGATTGGACGGCTTGGCCGCATTCCCCGTTGTACTTGTCGCAGCCGGTCTTGCCATCTTTGCTTATGCCAGCGGCCACTCCCAATTTGCCCAATATCTGCAATTGCCTTACGTTGCCGGCGCAAACGAAGTCGTGATTTTCTGTACCGCCACGTGTGGCGCGTGTCTCGGCTTTTTGTGGTTTAACGCCTATCCGGCACAAGTCTTTATGGGCGACGTCGGCGCGCTCGCGCTCGGTGCGGCACTCGGTACCGTTGCCGTCATCATCCGCCAAGAATTTGTCCTCGTCATTATGGGAGGCCTGTTTGTTGTTGAAGCCATTTCCGTTATGTTGCAGGTCGGTTGGTACAAACGCACCAAAAAACGCATCTTCCTGATGGCGCCGATTCATCACCATTACGAACAAAAAGGCTGGAAAGAAACCCAAGTCGTCGTCCGTTTCTGGATTATCACCATCGTCTTGGTGCTGATTGGTTTGAGTACCCTTAAAATCCGCTAAATCTCCAAAGGCCGTCTGAAAGTTTCAGACGGCCATTATGTAAGGTAAGCATGCTTGCCTGAATCCTACATCTCAAAATAAATCCCGCAATAATCCACACAGAAAGTCCCCAAACATGTACCAATCTTTTGGCGGCGCAACCGGCATCCGCACCCTGACCGACCGTTTCTACGACTTGATGGAACTTGAGCCGCAATACCAAGCCTTGCGCCAAATGCACGGCGAAGACATGACCCTGATACGCGAAAAGCTCTACGAATTTTTCAGCGGCTGGCTCGGCGGCCCGCAACTCTTTGTCGAAAAATACGGCCATCCCCAACTGCGTGCCCGCCATATGCCTTTTGCCGTCAACGTACAAGTCCGCAACGAATGGATCGCCTGCTTTGCCCAAGCCATGAGTGAACTGGACATCGACAAAGCACTTGCCGAGCCGGTTTTAATCCAAGTTTTTGCCATGGCAGATTGGTGTCGTAACCAAAACGAAGACGGTATCGAACCGCCTATACCGCCAATGGCGGTTGACCCATGGGTGCGCACACCGGAATTGCAGCAGATTTTGAGTAGCTACGGTGTAAACGGATTTTTTGAGGAATTTTCAGATTAAGTCTGTTTGAAAATGCTGCTATGACATTAAAGAATATAAGAGAGAATGTAAAATGAAAAATTGGTTAAGAAGAATAGCAGTTGCTTTGTTTGGATTCGGACAGATGGCTAATGCAAGTGATATCCCAAATTTTGCAGAAACAGAGCAAGAAGCCAAACAAGGGAATGCTGCATCCCAATTTAATTTAGGTTTGATGTATTACTTGGGGAAAGGGGCTACCAAAGATTATAAACAGGCAGAACATTGGTTCCGTAGAGCGGCAGAACAGGGGGATGTTGAAGCGCAGAGCAATCTAGGGGGATTATATTATAAGGGACAAGGTGTTGCTCAAGATTATGAGCAAGCCAAATATTGGTTTCAAAAAGCTGCTGCACAAGGCTTTGCTAAAGCTCAGTATGATTTAGGAACAATCTATTTTTTTGGTAAAGGCATTGAACAAGATTATGATCAAGCAGCTCAATGGTATGAAAAGGCGGCAGAACAAGGGTATCTTGATGCCCAATACAATTTAGCCATTATGTATGATAACGGATTAGGTGTCGGTAAAGCTCCTGAGAAGGCGTTCCGATGGTATCGAAAGGCGGCGGAGCAGGGAGATAATCAAGCACAATATACTGTGGCTACAAGGTATATGCATGGTTTAGGCGTGCAAAAAGATTTTAAACAGGCGGTGCTATGGCTACATCGTGCAGCAGATCAAGAAAATATCAAAGCTCAATCAGATCTTGGCGTGGCTTATCATAATGGATTCGGTGTTCGTCAAGATGATAAGCAGGCCTTATATTGGTATCGTAAAGCAGCCGAGCAAGGAAGTTCTGAGGCCCAATATAATTTAGGTGTTATGTATCATTACGGACAAGGTGTTCCTCAAAATCAATCTGTTGCTAAAGAATGGTTTAAGAAGGCTTGTGCTAATGGAGACAAGCAAAGTTGTGATGCTTATCAAAAATTGGATTAGGCAGGATATTAAATTTTGCTAAGGGCCGTCTGAAAAACTAGGATAAAACAGAAATAATAATTTGAATGTAATGGATTTTAAAATGAAGATTTCGGTGAAAAAAATAATAATGGGTGTGATGGCTTGCTTTGGGTTAGGGCAGGCAGCTTTAGCTGAAAGTATTCCGGATTTTAAGAATATGCTGAGAGCTGCGGAGCAAGGAGATCCAGAAGCTCAATTAAGTATTGGAGCAATGTATGCGAATGGACAGGGTATTAGTCAAGACAACAGGCTAGCAGTGCAGTGGTTTCGTAAGGCAGCAGAGCAAGAGAATGCTAAAGCTCAATTTAACTTGGGTGTAATGTATCAGCTGGGGCAAGGTGTTGGTCAAGATTATGTACAGGCGGCAGAATGGTATCGTAAGGCTGCCGAACAGGGTGATACTGGAGCTCAAAATAATTTGGGTATGTTGTATCAAAATGGGCAAGGTGTTAGTCAAGACTATGCTCAGGCTGCGGAATGGTTTTATAGGGCTGCGAATCAGGAAAATACAGATGCTCAGTTAAATTTGGGTATGCTGTATGCTAATGGGCAAGGTGTTGGCAAAGACTATGAGAAGGCGTTGAAATGGTTTCGTAGAGCGGCTGGTCATGGAGATGCCATAGGTCAGTATAATTTAGGTGTGGCATATGCTAACGGGGAAGGAGTGCATCAGGATTACATACAGGCTATAGGATGGTATCGTAAAGCTGCGGAACAAGGGAATGTAGATGCACAATATAATTTAGGCGATATGTATGCGAGTGGGGAAGGTGTACGTCAAGATTATGTAGAGGCGATTAAGTGGTACAGAAAGGCAGCAGAGCAGGGAGATGCTCAAGCTCAATTTAATTTGGGCATGATGTACCTTCAAGGGCAAGGAGTCCGTCAAGACAATGCACAGGCAGTGCAGTGGTTTGGCAGGGCGGCAGAACAAGGGCATGCTAAAGCCCAATATAATTTGGGTGTAATGTATGCCAATGGGCAAGGAATTCGTCAAGATGATGTACAGGCGGTGAGGTGGTATCACAAGGCTGCAGAACAAGGTGTTGCTCAAGCGCAATTCAATTTGGGTATAATGTATGATCAAGGGCAAGGAGTTCGTCAAGATGATGCACAGGCAGTGCATTGGTATCGTAAGGCGGCAGAGCAAGGATATGCAGAAGCCCAATATAATTTTGGTGTGATGTATGCCAACGGAGAAGGTGTTCGTCAGAATTATAAGATTGCCAAAGATTGGTTTGGTAAGGCTTGTGATAATGGATTGCAACGAGGTTGCGATGCTTACCGAGAATTGAATCAGAAAGGATATTGAATCCTTATTCAAAGGCCGTCTGAAAAACTTAGGACAAAACCAAAATGACTTTTCAAAATAAAAAAATCCTCGTCGCCGGACTAGGCGGCACGGGTATTTCTATGATTGCCTACCTGCGCAAAAACGGCGCGGAGGTTGCCGCGTATGATGCGGAGCTGAAACCGGAGCGCGTGTCGCAAATCGGTAAGATGTTTGACGGGCTGGTGTTTTATATGGGTCGTCTGAAAGATGCGCTCTCCAACGGTTTCGATATTCTGGCGCTCAGTCCCGGCATCAGCGAGCGGCAGCCGGATATCGAGGCGTTCAAGCAAAACGGCGGGCGTGTGTTGGGCGATATCGAATTGTTGGCAGATGTTGTGAACCGCCGCGGTGACAAGGTGATTGCGATTACCGGCAGCAACGGCAAAACCACGGTAACGAGCCTGGTCGGCTATCTCTGCATCAAGTGTGGTCTGGATACCGTTATCGCAGGCAATATCGGCACGCCGGTTTTGGAGGCGGAATTGCAGCGCGAAGGCAAAAAGGCGGACGTGTGGGTGTTGGAGCTTTCCAGCTTCCAACTGGAAAACACCGAAAGCCTGCGCCCGACTGCGGCGACGGTGCTGAACATTTCCGAAGACCACCTCGACCGCTACGACGACCTGCTTGATTACGCGCATACCAAGGATAAGATTTTCCGTGGCGATGGCGTGCAGGTTTTAAATTCAGACGACGTGTTCTGCCGCGCCATGAAACGCGCTGGGCGCGAGGTGAAATGGTTTTCGTTGGAACACGAAGCTGATTTTTGGTTGGAACTCGAGACAGGCCAACTGAAACAAGGCAATGAAGATTTGATTGCCACGCAAGACATTCCGTTACAAGGCTTGCACAACGCCGCCAATGTTATGGCTGCCGTGGCTTTGTGTGAGGCTATCGGTTTGCCGCGCGAAGCATTGCTCGAACACGTCAAAACCTTCCAAGGCCTGCCGCACCGAGTGGAAAAAATCGGCGAGAAAAACGGCGTGGTGTTTATCGACGACAGCAAAGGCACGAATGTCGGCGCAACCGCCGCTGCGATTGCCGGTTTACAAAATCCGCTCTTCGTGATTTTAGGCGGTATGGGCAAAGGGCAGGACTTCATGCCCCTGCGCGACGCGCTTGTCGGCAAGGCAAAAGGTGTGTTCTTGATTGGTGTCGATGCGCCGCAAATCCGCCGCGATTTGGACGGCTGCGGTCTGAATATGACCGACTGCGCCACTTTGGAAGAAGCGGTTCAGACGGCATACGCCCAAGCCGAAACTGGCGATATTGTATTGCTTAGCCCCGCCTGCGCGAGCTTCGATATGTTCAAAGGCTATGCGCACCGTTCGGAAGTGTTTATCGAAGCGTTCAAAGCTTTGTAAGGCCGTCTGAAAGATGAAAGTCGGGTTGAAAATCGGCTTGTTGGCAATCGTGCTTTCGGCTGTCGCCGCTTTGGTGTTTTGGTTTGCCACGCCGATTCGTTCCACGATAACCGTTGCCACGCCAAGCGAAACGCCGTTGCCTGAAGATGCGGTTATCGACAGATTGGTCGTGCATAAAAGCAAACGCACCATGTCGGCATACTCGCAAGGCAGGCTGCTGAAAACCTATCCCATTTCGTTGGGCAAGCAACCGGTCGGGCATAAACAGTTTGAAGGCGACGGCAAAACGCCCGAAGGGAAATACCGCATT
Organism: Neisseria sp. 27098_8_112; assembly: GCF_041433235.1. Classification (NCBI taxonomy): domain Bacteria; kingdom Pseudomonadati; phylum Pseudomonadota; class Betaproteobacteria; order Neisseriales; family Neisseriaceae; genus Neisseria; species Neisseria sp. 27098_8_112. The sequence goes on from NZ_JAPWBB010000013.1 coordinate 40,664, forward strand.
AATGAACGTAATCCCAATAGCGGCTACCATAAAAACCTCGGCGTTTCCTATCCCAATGAAGCCGATAAAGCCTACGCGGTGGCACAAGGCAAAAGCCCGGGCGGGCTGATTAAAATCCACGGCATGAAAAACGGCTGGGGTTTTATCGGTAAAAAACACCTGCAAAAAGACTGGACCAACGGCTGCATCGCGGTAACGGACGAAGAAGTCGACGAACTCTACCGCAGTGTAAAACACAACGCGGAAATTGAGATTCTGCCGTAAACCTTGTGCGCTATTGCCTCAAAGGTCGTCTGAAAACGTCAAGGCGGTTTCAGACGACCTTTTTGCAGCAACGGTAAACTTGTTCCTTGCCTTTATCCGGTGTTACTGTTTCTTAAAATTTGCCTATGCGGGCAAACGGCGAGGCGGCGGGCAACTATGCCTGACCGAAAAAACGCGTGTTATCAATCCGAAAGGAAAACCCATGAATTTTCAAGACTACATCCGTTACGATGCCGTCGGTTTGGCAGAGCTGATCCGTAAAAAAGAAGTCTCCGCCGATGAAGTGTTGCAGGCTGCTTTAAACCGCTTGGACGAAGTCAATCCTAAGCTCAATCTGTTGGCGCACGATTTGCGCGAACGTGCGGCGGCGTGGCAGGGGTCGTCTGAAAATGCCGATACGCCGCTGGCGGGCGTACCGTTTTTGCTCAAAGACTTGCTGGCGGATTGGGAAGGCGCGCCGACATGGTCGGGTTCGCGTATGATGCAGCATTACATTGCCAAACAAAACAGCGATTTGACCCAAGCCTATCTCGATGCGGGGCTGCGCGTGTTCGGCAAAACCACTACGCCCGAATGGGGCGCGTATCCCGTTACCGAAACCGAAATTTACGGCATCACGCGCAATCCGTGGCATTTGGATTACACCGCGGGCGGCAGCAGCGGAGGCGCGGCGGCGGCAGTGGCTTCGGGCGTCGTACCCGCAGCGCACGGCAGCGACGGTGGCGGCTCCATTCGCTTACCCGCGCACAACTGCGGCGTGTTCGGGCTGAAACCCACGCGCGGCCGCAGCAGTTACGCGCCGAACGCATCGGAGGCATGGCAAGGTTTGGTATGCGACCATGTGTTGACCCGCAGCGTGCGCGACAGCGCGGTTTTGCTGGACATCGCCGCCCAAACCCAAGCCCGCGCCCTGTATGCCTGCCCGCCGCCGCCCGAAAACGGTTTTGCAGACAGCCTGAAACTAGAAACAGGTCGTCTGAAAATCGCTTTTTGGAAACAGACATGGTTTGGCGGCGGTAACGACGAAGGCACGGAAGCCGCGTTCGCCCATAGTTTGAAACTGATGCAAGACGCGGGACACGAATTGGAAGAAGCCACGCCCGATTTCGCGCCGCCCGAACAGCTCAACCGCGCCGCCCGCATCATCGTCATGGGCGAAACGGCAAAACTGTTCTACCAATATCAATACGAAACCGGACAAAAACTGCCGCACTGCCTGCTTGAACCGACAACGTGGGCAATGATTGTGCAGGGGCGGCAAATCAGTGCGGGCGAAATGGCATGGGCGCGCGACGTGATGCTGGCGCAGGAACGTGCCGCCAAAGCATTTTTCACACGCTACGACGTGTTAATGACGCCCGTCTGCCCGCGCACCACGCCGAAAATCGGCGAGATGATGCCGCCGCCCGCCGCACAAAAAGCCATGCGCCTGCTGTTTGGCACGCTGCGCTTGGGTTTTCTGTTGAAAAACAACCCGTTTTTAGAAAAAGAAGCCGCCGCCGCGCTGCAATACGTCGGTTATACGTCGCCGCTGAACATGAGCGGCAACCCCGCCATGAGCGTGCCGCTTTACCGGCATAACGAGCTGCCCGTCGGTACTCAGTTTGCCGCCGCTCACGGACGCGAAGACACGCTGCTCCGCCTTGCAGCGCAGTTGGAACAGATACAGCCGTGGGTGGAAATACCGCAGTTGGCTTAGGGTTTGTATTGGATAAAAAGTAGCCTATTTTTCTGAAGAAAAAATTTATACAAGGCCGTCTGAGAACATAAAAGCGTTTTCAGACGGCCTTTTGCCGGTATCAAAGGGTAGGGGAGGGCGCAAAGAACGTCGGAATCCGGCATCTTTAAAGATTCTGAATTGTTGGTTTGGAAATAAACCTTTAAAATAACGTTAATTCATTTTTTCAGACGGCCTCTTGCCCATTAGCAGGCCGTCTGAATATTTTATTCAAGCCGTTACGGATGTTTTCATGATTAGTCTTTCCAAAATGCTTGACCGGCCGATTGCGCGCGATGGTCGGAAGTTTGATGTTTCTCTCTTGTGGATGGTCGTCTTAATGACGGTCTTCAGCCTGATTATGATTTATTCGGCTTCTATTGCGTATGCGGCATCGGAAGGGGGCAGCCAGTTTTCTTTTGTGTCTAAGCAGGCAATGTTTATCCTGTTTACGGTGGCCATATGTTTGCCGCTTTTTCTGCTGAAGATGAGCTTCTGGCGGCGGATTATTCCATTTTATTTTGCTGTTTCAGGTTTGCTGTTGTTGCTGGTATTGTTTGTCGGTCGTGAGATTAACGGTGCGACGCGCTGGATTCATATCGGACCGCTCAACTTGCAACCGACTGAATTTTTCAAATTGGCGACGGTCTTGTATTTGTCCAGCCTGTTTACGCGTCGTGAAGAAATGTTGCGTGATTTGGATTCTTTGGGTTGGTCGTCTTTGTTTACCGGTATTGGCGATTTGGTGTGCAGCCCTTTTAAAAGTGAAGCTTGGGTAAGGGTAAAGGAACGCTTCCGCAAGTTTAAGACCTTGATTCTGCCGATTATGTTGGTGGCGGTCGGTTTGGTTTTGATTATGGGTCAGCCGGACTTTGGCTCGTTTGTCGTGATTGTCGTGATTACCATGGGTATGCTGTTTTTGGCAGGCTTTCCGTGGAAGTATTTTGCCGTATTGGTGGCGACCGTTGTGAGCGGTATGGGCTTGCTAATTTTGGCCGCGCCTTACCGTATGGCACGTGTGGCGGCGTTTTTGGACCCTTGGAGCGATCCTTTGGGTAAAGGCTATCAGCTGACACATTCCTTGATGGCGATTGCGCGCGGCGGCTGGTTTGGCGAGGGTTTGGGCGCGAGTTTGGAAAAACGTTTCTACCTGCCTGAAGCGCATACGGACTTTATTTTTGCCGTCATCGGCGAGGAATTCGGCTTTTTCGGGATGCTGGTTTTGGTGTTCTGCTACGGCTGGCTGGTGTGGCGTGCGTTTTCCATCGGCAAGCAGGCGCGTGATTCGGGCTTGATGTTTAGCGCGTATATTGCCAACGGTATCGGTATTTGGATTGGTATTCAAAGTTTCTTCAATATCGGTGTAAACATCGGTATCCTGCCCACTAAAGGCCTGACTTTGCCGTTTATGTCTTACGGCGGTTCGGCTGTCTTTATCATGCTGGTGTGCATTACTTTGTTATTGCGCATTGATTATGAAAACCGCCAAAAAATGCGCGGTTATTCGGTGGAGTAAAACCATGAGCGGTAAAACTTTTATGCTGATGGCCGGCGGTACGGGCGGTCATATTTTCCCTGCATTGGCGGTTGCCGAGTCGCTGCAAAAGCGCGGCCATCATGTGATTTGGCTGGGTAGTCAGGATTCGATGGAAGAGCGTATCGTGCCGCAATACGGCATCCGCTTGGAAACGCTGGCCATTAAAGGTATTCGTGGCAACGGCATCAAGCGCAAGCTGATGTTGCCGTTTACGCTGTATAAAACCGTCCGTGCGGCTCAGCAGATTATTAAGAAACATCGTGTCGAGTGTGTTATCGGTTTTGGCGGTTTTGTTACTTTCCCCGGTGGCTTGGCGGCAAAAATTTCCGGTGTGCCGATTGTGATTCACGAGCAAAACGCCGTAGCCGGTTTGTCCAACCGCCAATTGTCGCGTTGGGCAAAACGTGTTCTGTACGCTTTCCCCAAAGCCTTTCAACATGAAGGCGGCTTGGTGGGTAATCCTGTCCGTGCCGATATTGCGGCATTGCCTGTTCCCGAAGAACGCTTTGAAAACCGTCAAGGCCGTCTGAAAGTTTTGGTGGTGGGCGGCAGTTTGGGTGCGGATGTGTTGAACAAAACCGTTCCGCAAGCTTTGGCATTATTGCCTGAGGAGGCCCGTCCGCAAATGTATCATCAGTCCGGCCGCAATAAATTGGGCAACCTGCAGGCGGATTATGATGCATTGGGTGTGCAAGCCGAGTGCGTCGAATTTATTACCGATATGGTATCCGCCTACCGTGATGCCGATTTGGTGATTTGCCGTGCTGGCGCGCTGACGATTGCTGAGTTAACAGCTGCCGGTTTGGGTGCATTGCTGGTGCCGTATCCGCACGCAGTGGACGACCACCAAACAGCCAATGCGCGTTTTATGGTGCAGGCCGAAGCTGGTTTGCTGCTGCCGCAAACTCAACTGACGGCAGAAAAACTGGCCGAAATCCTTGGCGGCTTGAACCGTGAAAAATGCCTGAAATGGGCGAAAAATGCCCGTACCTTGGCGTTGCCGCACAGTGCGGACGATGTGGCGGAAATTGCCATCTCTTGTACCGAATAAGCAGGCAGACTTCGATTAAAGGCCGTCTGAAAAGTTGATTAACGGCGTTTCAGACGGCCTTCATTGCTTTTGTTAAAATTCCTTTACAATAAAAGCATAGCGCAGAAGCGGATAGCCCTTTAAAATAACGCCTTTACGCACTAAAAACCAACCGGAACGCAACGTTATGATGAAAAATCGAGTGACCAACATCCATTTTGTCGGAATCGGCGGCGTCGGCATGAGCGGTATTGCCGAAGTTTTACACAATTTGGGCTTTAAAGTTTCCGGTTCGGATCAGGCGCGTAATGCCGTTACTGAGCATTTGAGCGCTCTCGGCATCCAAGTTTACCCCGGCCATACTGCCGAACACGTCAATGGTGCCGACGTGGTTGTTACCTCTACTGCTGTCAAAAAAGACAATCCTGAAGTTGTTGCCGCGTTGGAGCAGCAGATTCCCGTCATTCCGCGCGCGTTGATGTTGGCGGAACTGATGCGCTTCCGCGATGGTATCGCTATTGCCGGTACACACGGTAAAACCACAACCACCAGCCTGACCGCTTCCATCCTCGGCGCGGCAGGACTCGACCCGACTTTCGTTATCGGCGGCAAACTCAATGCCGCAGGTACCAACGCTCGTTTGGGTAAAGGCGAATACATTGTTGCAGAAGCCGACGAATCCGATGCCTCTTTCCTGCACCTGACCCCGATTATGTCCGTCGTGACCAATATCGACGAAGACCACATGGACACTTACGGTCACAGTGTTGAGAAGCTGCATCAGGCGTTTGTCGATTTTATTCACCGTATGCCGTTTTACGGTAAAGCCTTCTTGTGTATCGACAGCGAACACGTCCGCGCGATTTTGCCCAAAGTGAGCAAGCCTTACGCGACTTACGGCTTGGACGATACTGCCGATATCTACGCAACCGATATTGAAAACATCGGCGCGCAAATGAAATTTACTGTTCATGTCCAAATGAAAGGACATGAGCAAGAGCCGTTTGAAGTTGTTTTGAATATGCCCGGCCGCCACAACGTCCTCAATGCCTTGGCGGCTATCGGCGTTGCGCTGGAAGTTGGCGCATCGGTTGAAGCGATCCAAAAAGGCTTGCTCGGCTTTGAAGGTGTCGGTCGCCGCTTCCAAAAATATGGCGACATCAAATTGCCAAACGGCGGAACCGCGCTGCTGGTGGACGATTATGGTCACCATCCTGTCGAAATGGCGGCAACCCTTTCCGCTGCACGCGGTGCATACCCTGAAAAACGCTTGGTCTTGGCTTTCCAACCGCACCGCTATACCCGTACACGCGATTTGTTTGAAGACTTTACCAAAGTCCTCAATACCGTTGATGCGCTGGTGTTGACCGAAGTTTATGCCGCAGGCGAAGAGTCGATTGCCGCGGCCGACTCCCGCGCCTTGGCGCGCGCCATCCGCGTATTGGGCAAACTTGAGCCTATTTACTGCGAAAACGTTGCCGACCTGCCGCAAATGCTGCTGAATGTTTTGCAGGACGGTGATGTTGTATTGAATATGGGTGCAGGCAGCATCAACCGCGTTCCGTCTGCATTGGTGGAATTGTCGAAACAATCATAATAAACAGGCATATTGGCCTTTGAGGACAGATAGGTCGTCTGAACAATATTCAGACGGCCTGTATCAGTATTTAAGAAAGTGGAAATTATGCAGAATTTTGGCAAAGTGGCCGTGTTGATGGGTGGCTTCTCCAGCGAGCGCGAAGTGTCGCTGGACAGCGGCGCCGCTATTTTGGCTGCCTTGAAAAGCAAAGGCGTCGATGCCCATGCGTTCGACCCCAAAGAAACCCCGTTGTCTGAATTGAAAACACAAGGTTTTCAGACGGCCTTCAATATTCTGCACGGCACTTTCGGCGAAGATGGCGCGATTCAAGGCGCGTTGGAACTGATGGGTATTCCTTACACCGGCAGCGGTGTGGCCGCTTCCGCGCTGGGTATGGACAAATACCGCTGCAAACTGATTTGGCAGGCTGTGGGTTTGCCTGTTCCTGAGTTTGCTGTATTGCATGACGACAGCGACTTTGATGCTGTTGAAGAAAAATTGGGCCTGCCGATGTTTGTGAAACCCGCCGCAGAAGGCAGCAGCGTCGGCGTGGTAAAAGTAAAAGAAAAAGGCTGTCTGAAAAGCGTTTATGAAGAATTGAAACACTTGCAGGGCGAAATTATTGCCGAACGCTTTATCGGCGGTGGCGAGTATTCTTGCCCGGTATTGAACGGCAAAGGCCTGCCGAGCATTCATATTATTCCAGCTACTGAGTTTTACGACTACGAGGCTAAATACAACCGCGACGATACGGTTTATCAATGCCCGTCGGAAGATTTGAGCGAGGCGGAGGAAAACCTGATGCGCGAACTGGCCGTGCGTGGCGCGCAGGCGATTGGTGCGGACGGTTGTTCGCGCGTGGACTTCCTGAAAGATACGGACGGTAAGCTGTATCTTTTGGAAATCAATACCTTGCCCGGTATGACCAGCCACAGTTTGGTGCCAAAATCTGCAGCCCATACCGGCGTAGATTTTGCTGATTTATGTATTGAGATTTTGAAGACCGCTCATGTGGGATGATGCAGGCGCACTGGGTCGGCTGACCCGCCGGCTATTGTTGCTGATGGCCTTTCTACTGATAGGTTCGGGCATAGCTTGGCTTTACAATTCCAAATATTTTCCTGTGAAACAGATTGCCATTCAGGGCAAGCTGAAATATGCTTCCAGCAAAGAATTGCAAACCGTTGCACGAGAGCATATCAGGGGTAATATGTTCCGCGCCGATATTGATTCGGCGCAGGCCGCTTTTCAGGAGTTGCCTTGGATTGACTCGGCAATGGTACGCCGCCGTTTTCCGGAAACAGTGGAAATTATCCTGACCGAGCGCGTGCCGGTTGCACACTGGCGCGCTGGCGGCTTGGTGGACAGTAAGGGCAATGTGTTTGCCGCAAATCTGAAACAGGACCTGCCTATATTTGAAGGGCAGCAGGGGACAGGTAAAGACATGGTCAAACATTATGCGGACTTTTCCGGTATTTTGAGTCCGTTGAAGCTGACCATCAAAGAATTGATCTACACGCCGCGTTCGGCATGGCTGCTTGTATTGGACAACGGCATTACCGTGCGCTTGGGGCGTGAAAACGAAATTAAACGTTTGCAGCAGTTTGCCCAGATTTGGCCGTCGCTGCTGCGTAAAAAACAAAGTCGTATCGAGTATGTCGATATGCGTTATAAGGATGGTTTTTCAGTCCGTTACAGGCCGTCTGAAAACCCTTTCGAGAGTGAATAGCCGATTAGACGTGAAGCAATCTTGTTTCAAAAATAATCAAACCGTCAGTCAGACAACATAGCGAACGAGCAATTATGGAACAACAACAAAATAAATATATCAGTGCCTTAGACATTGGTACGTCCAAGGTCATCGCCTTAATCGGCGAGATTCGGGAAGATAATGAAATCCACATTGTCGGCTTGGGCCAAAGCCCTTCACGCGGCCTGCGTGCAGGTATGGTGACCAATATTGACGCTACCGCGCAAGCCATTCGTCAGGCGGTAGAAGATGCCGAGCTGATGGCAGATACCAAAATTTCCCACGTTGTCACCGGTATTGCCGGTAACCATATCCGCAGCCTGAATTCACAAGGCGTAGTCAAAATTAAAGATGGCGAAGTATCGCAAGCCGACATCGATCGTGCCATCGAAACAGCCAAAGCCATCAATATTCCGCCTGATCACAATATCTTACATACCGTGGTTCAAGAGTACATCATCGACAACCAACCCGGTGTGAAAGAGCCTATCGGCATGAGCGGCGTGCGTTTGGATACCCGTGTACACATCATCACCGGTGCGAACACTGCTTTACAAAATATCCAAAAATGTATCCAACGTTGCGGCCTGCAAATGGATCAAATCATGCTTCAGCCTTTGGCAAGCGGTCACGCCGTTTTGACTGAAGACGAAAAAGATTTGGGTGTGTGCGTCATCGATATTGGCGGCGGTACAACCGACATCGCGGTTTATACCAATGGCGCCATCCGTCATACTGCGGTTATTCCCGTTGCCGGTGATTTGATTACCAAAGACTTGGCACAAGCCTTGCGTACGCCGCACAGTGCAGCCGAGTACATCAAAATCCATTACGGCGCCGCGATTCCGACTATGGACGGCTTGGATGAAATGATTGAAGTTCCTAGCGTAGGCGACCGTCAATCACGTCAAATTTCGCGCCGTGTATTGGCTGAAATCATCGGCCCGCGTGTAGAAGAGATTTTGGAATTGACGCTGAACGAATTGCGCCGTTCCGGTTTCCCAGAAGAAGTGCTGACTTCCGGTATCGTTTTGACCGGCGGTGCTTCTATGTTGACCGGTATTGTTGAGTTGGCGGAAGAAGTCTTCAACCTGCCGGCGCGTATTGGTGTTCCACAAGAAATGGGCGGCGTATCTGAGCGTATCCGCAATCCACGCTATTCAACAGCGATCGGCCTGCTTCAGACGGCCTATGCCGCAGAAGAGGGTGAACAAACCAGCCGAACCGGCGCGATTGCCCTGAATGATTCAGGAAAAAAAATGGGTCTGTGGGAAAAAATCCAAAGATTCTTCAGAGATAATTTCTGATAAAAGCGTTCAGGGCAGGCGGTGTAAAATCCGTTTGTCCTGAATATTTAAATGGAATTAAACGGTTTTAAATAATTGCTAAGTGAATAATTTAGAACTTGTATATTTTCTGTTAAAAATTGTAGTAAAAATATAACGCCGACAGTCGGATGATAAGAAGATTTTTGCCAGTATCTGAATACTTCTTATATAATACGGATAATGAGTTATTTTTGAACCGTCCTTATAAAGCGGGGCGCGGAGGATTATTGAATGGAATTTGTTTACGACGTAGCAGAATCAGCAACGAGCCCTGCTGTTATTAAAGTTATCGGTTTGGGTGGCGGCGGCTGTAATGCCATCAACAACATGGTTGCCAACACTATTCATGGTGTTGAGTTCATCAGTGCCAATACCGATGCGCAATCATTGGCTAAAAACAATGCGGCTAAACGCATTCAATTGGGTACAAACCTGACTCGTGGTTTGGGTGCCGGTGCAAATCCTGAAATTGGTCGCGCCGCTGCTCAAGAAGATCGCGAAGCCATCGAAGATGCCATCCGTGGTGCAAACATGCTGTTCATCACTACCGGTATGGGTGGTGGTACTGGTACCGGCTCTGCTCCTGTTGTGGCTGAAATTGCTAAAGAAATGGGTATTCTGACCGTTGCAGTTGTGACCCGTCCGTTTGCTTATGAAGGTAAACGCGTACATATCGCTCAAGCAGGTTTGGATCAGCTCAAAGAGCGTGTCGATTCCCTGATTATTATCCCGAACGATAAATTGATGACTGCCTTGGGCGAAGACGTGACCATGCGCGAAGCTTTCCGTGCGGCCGACAATGTACTGCGTGATGCAGTTGCCGGTATTTCCGAAGTGGTAACTTGCCCTAGCGACATGATCAACTTGGACTTCGCCGACGTGAAAACCGTGATGAGTAATCGTGGTATCGCCATGATGGGTTCAGGTTTTGCGCAAGGTATCGACCGCGCCCGTTTGGCTACCGATCAAGCTATCTCCAGCCCGCTCTTGGATAACGTTACTTTGGATGGCGCACGTGGTGTATTGGTAAACATTACCACTGCTCCTGGTTGCCTGAAAATGTCTGAGTTCAACGAGATTATGCGTATCGTCAACCAAAATGCACACCCTGAAGTGGAATGCAAATTTGGTGCTGCCGAAGACGAGAGCATGAGCGAAGACGCTATCCGTATTACCATTATTGCTACCGGCTTGAAAGAAAACGGTACTGACAACCAACTGCGCGCTGCTGCCCGTACCCAACAATTGGTACGCGGTGCAGAAGAAGCGCCTCAAGCTCAAAGCCAAAGCAGTGCTGAAAGCCTGGTTCGTACCAACCGCAATATTCGTTCTATGAATCTGACTGCGGCTGATTTCAGCAACCAGTCTGTACTGGATGACTTTGAAATTCCGGCTATCTTGCGCCGTCAGCAACATACTTCTGAGAAATAATCAGGATCATGCATGAAAAGACCTGCCTTAAAGGCGGGTCTTTTTATTAGTAAAATAAACTTAAGGCCGTCTGAAAATTTTCAGACGGTCTTAAGTTTTCAAATAAAGCAAATAACAAACTTACCCTTTATTTAGGATCTGCTTGTTTTCTCCCTCACGACGCAATTCTTTGGGCAAGACAAATACAATGCTTTCTTCTGCACCTTCTCCTTCGCGTATGGTCTCGTGCCCCCAATCTTGAATGGTTTGTAAGACTTCTCGAACCAAAACTTCGGGTGCAGATGCTCCGGCAGTGACACCAACCTTGGTTTTGTTTGCAAACCATTCTTTTTTCAGATAGGAAGCATTATCGACCATATAGGCATCAACTCCGCGTAATGCGGCTACTTCACGTAAACGGTTGCTGTTAGAAGAATTGGGCGAGCCGACAACAATCACGAGATCGCATTCTTCGGCCAATTCTTTAACGGCAGTTTGGCGGTTGGTTGTGGCGTAGCAGATGTCTTCTTTGTGCGGATTGCGGATATTGGGAAAGCGTTGATTCAAAGCTGCAATAATGTCTTTGGTTTCGTCTACCGATAAAGTGGTTTGGCTGACGTAGGCAAGTTTGTCAGGATTTTTGACGTTCAGTCCGGCCACATCTTCCACTGTCTCAACCAAAAACATTTTACCCGGGGGCAACTGTCCCATCGTGCCTTCTACTTCGACATGACCTTTGTGGCCGATCATGATGATTTCGTAATCTTGCTCATCGAGGCGGGCTACCTCTTTATGGACTTTGGTTACCAAAGGGCAGGTGGCATCAAAAACGCGGAAACCACGTTGTGCCGCTTCTTCCTGTACGGCTTTGGATACGCCGTGAGCAGAGTAAATCAGTGTGGCACCCTTTGGGACATCCGCTAAGTCATCGACAAAGACGGCACCTTTTGCCCGCAGATTGTCGACGACGAATTTGTTGTGAACAACCTCATGGCGGACGTAAATAGGCGCGCCAAATTCTTCGAGTGCACGTTCAACAATACTGATGGCACGGTCAACGCCGGCACAGAAGCCGCGGGGATTGGCAAGGATAATGGTTTTTTGAGTCATGTGTGTTCCGTTTTCAGACGGCCTTTGTGTCGTTTGAAGGTGTTTTTTTGTGCAGCAAACCATCTATTACCAAGCAAACTGCGCCAACGCAGATAAAGCTGTCGGCAATGTTAAATGCAGGGTAGAACCAGTTTTGCCAATAGAAAAGCAGAAAATCGACAACGTGGCCGTGAATCAGACGGTCAACCACATTGCCAATCGCGCCGCCGATAATCATGGCCGCCCCCAGTTTGCCCCAGAGGCCAAACTCATCACGCAAAATGGCACGGGCCAAATATAGGCTGATAACGACGGCCAGACCTAAAAAGAAGAATTTCTGCCAGCCGCCTTGGTCGGCCAAAAAGCTGAATGCCGCGCCTGGATTATAGGCAAGGGTCAGGTCAAAAAAGTCTGGAATGATATTGAGGCGTTCGCCTTTGGTAAAGTGTTTCAAGATTTCCCATTTGCTCAGTTGGTCAAGAATGATGGCAACGAGGGAAAGTAAGAAAAAGGGCGTTTTTGCAGAAGAGGATGAACTCATGTTTTCAGACGGTTTATGTAATAAAGGGCTTATTTTACCTGAAAGCAGGCTGGAAGTGTTTGCGATGGCATCGGCGTCAAGGCCGTCTGAAAATAGAAACGCCGCCACTTGAATGTATCAAAGGGCGGCGTGGTAAGTATATACGGGCTTATTGGTTTTTAAGTAACGGGAAGCCCAGTTTCTCGCGGCTTTCAACGAATTTTTGAGCAACGATACGGCTCAGTGCACGAATACGGCCGATGTAGGTTGCGCGTTCGGTAACGGAAATGGCACCGCGTGCATCCAAGAGGTTGAACGTATGGCCGGCTTTGAGTACAAGCTCGTAAGCAGGCAGGGCAAGACTGGTATCTTCAACTGCAAGCAGGCGTTTGGCTTGTTCTTCATAGTCGTTGAATTGGCGCAAGAGCCAATCGGCATCGCTGTATTCGAAGTTGTAGGTGGATTGTTCGACTTCGTTTTGATGATAAACGTCGCCGTAAGTCACGATGTTGCCATCAAGGGTTTTTGCCCAAACGAGGTCGTACACATTTTCCACGCCTTGCAGATACATGGCGAGACGCTCGATACCATAGGTGATTTCACCAAGTACAGGGGAGCAGTCGATACCGCCGACTTGTTGGAAGTAGGTGAATTGGGTTACTTCCATGCCGTTGAGCCAAACTTCCCAACCCAAGCCCCAAGCGCCGAGAGTAGGGTTTTCCCAGTCGTCTTCGACAAAACGGATGTCGTGTACTTTAGGGTCGATACCCAATTCGCGCAGTGAGTCGAGGTAGAGGTCTTGAATATTGGCCGGTGCAGGTTTGAGCGCAACTTGGAATTGATAGTAGTGTTGCAGGCGGTTGGGGTTGTCGCCATAGCGGCCGTCTTTGGGGCGGCGGCTGGGTTGAACGTAAGCGGCAAACCAAGGCTCCGGGCCTAACGCGCGCAGGCAGGTGGCTGGATGCGAAGTACCGGCACCGACTTCCATATCGAAAGGTTGGATAACGGTGCAGCCTTTGTCTGCCCAGTAGTTTTGTAATTTGAAAATAATTTGTTGGAAGGTGAGCATGGTGGATGGAATAGATTGGAATAAAGAGGGTATTTTACTGTTTTGAGCCTGTTTTGGATAGGCTGAAGGAAGCGGCGCAGTTTATTTGCCGTCCAACAGGTCTGAAAAGGGGTCGTCTTCCGAAGAAACGGTGTAATTTTCTTGTGCCCATTCGCCTAAATCAATGAGTTTGCACCGTTTGCTGCAGAAAGGGCGGTAGGGGCTGTCGGTATTCCAAACGACTTCTTTGTGGCAGGTTGGACATTTTACAACAGGAGAGGTCATGCAGTTTCTTTCAGAGTTTTTGCAATGGATTGATAGTATTGATGCAAACGGGCAACCTTGATTTTTGCTTCTTCCATGCTATGGGTATTGTCCAATACATCGTCGGCATGAAGCAGTCTGTCAGAGCGAGAAGCTTGGGTGGCCATGATTTGACGCGTTTGTTCATCTGAAAAACCATTGCGTTGGTGTACGCGTTCGATTTGGACGGACTCTGGAACATCTACAACCAAAATGCGGTCGGTATCCGCTTTAAATGCCGGATTTTCAATCAAAAGCGGGACATCGATAATGGCGTAAGTAGAGGAAGCAAGTTGTTGTTTATGCTGTTGAATTTTGTTTAAAATCAATGGCAGAAGCAGGTTTTCCAGTTGTTTCTTGGATTGAGGCCGTCTGAAAACTTCTTCCCGTAAAGCCATACGATTCAGACGGCCTTCACTGTCAAAAACCTCATCGCCGAAAAGCTGGCGGATAGAAGGAAGGGCCTCGCCATTTTCAGCAGTCAGTGAACGGCTGATGGCATCGGCATCAATAATGGGTACGCCAAGTTCGGCAAACATTTGGGCAATAGATGATTTGCCGCTGCCGATACCGCCGGTCAAGCCTATCCATAATGTCATTATCGGAATCCTGATTGTACGAGCCACCATTGTACCAGTTGGGTAATAGGTGCATTGGCAACCAAAATAATCCATCCTGCCACAGCAAGGCTGGGACCAAAAGCAAAATATTGGCCTTTGCCGACGCGGGCAATGAGTGCACCCACCAGTCCGACCAAGGCAGCCATGAAGATCAGAACAGGCAAGATACCTACGCCCAGCCATGCACCGAGCGCGGCCAAAAGTTTGAAGTCGCCATTGCCCATGCCGATTTTACCGGTCAGAAGTTTATAGACGGCGCATAAAGTATAAAGGCTCATATAGCCTGCGATTGCGCCTAAAACGGCTGAATGCAGGGGCATGAATGTATCATTCAGATTAAACAGCAGCCCGATCCAAATTAGGGGCTGAGTCAGGCTGTCGGGTAAATATTGAGTATCGGCATCGATAAAGGTCAGCGCAATCAATATGGCAGTCAGAATGAATCCGCCAATAGTCGCCCATGACCAGCCGTATTGCCACGCGACAATACCGAATAAGATGCCTGTAAGCAGCTCAATCAGCGGATAGCGTATGCCGATCGCAGTTTTGCAGGAGTGGCATTTTCCTCTCAGGAAAACATAGCTGAGGATAGGGATGTTTTGCCAAAGTTTGATTGGGCTTTTGCATTTGGGGCAGCGTGAATCCGGTTTACGCAGATTAAATGGCTGTTTTTCTTCGTCTGTCAGCTCGATGCCCAAATGCTCTTTGGAAAATTGTGTCCATTCGCGTTCCATCATTATCGGCGTGCGATAAATAACAACGTTTAGAAAGCTGCCAATCAGCAATCCCAAAATAACGGCTAAAGGAATGGCGAATGGTGCAAGAACGGAGAGGGCGTCGATGGCAGAGTAAATACTATCAAGCATATCAACCTACGACATTACCCAAGTTAAACAACGGCAGATACATGGCAATCAGCAAGATACCGATGAGCGAACCCAATACCACCATGATGATAGGCTCCATCAAGTGAGACAATCGGGAGACGGAGTTGTCTACTTCATCTTCGTAGAATTCGGCTGCTTTGTTCAGCATATCATCCAAAGAGCCAGACTCTTCGCCGATGGCTGCCATTTGGATCACCATGTTGGGGAACATATCCGTACTTTGCATACTGGATGTCAGCGACAGACCTTGGGTTACCTTGGCGCGGATGTCTTGAGTAGCTTCTTCATAGAGAATATTGCCGGATGCGCCTGCAACTGAATCTAATACTTCCACCAAAGGAACGCCGGCTGCGAAGAGGGTAGAGGTCGTACGCGCCCAACGGGCGATGGTTGCTTTTCGGACAATAGTGCCAAAAACAGGCAGTCTCAAAATCAGAGCATCGATTCGTTTTTGGAAGGTAGGCGATTTTTCATGGAGTTTGTACAGACCGAAGGCAGAAACAATCAAAAGGATGATCATAATCCAGCCGTAGTCGACGAATAAATCGGACAAGTTCATGACAAGTTGGGTAAGGCTTGGCAACTCTGCACCCATATTGGCATAAACTTCTTTAAAGGCAGGCAGTACAAACATCATCATGATGAAGATAAGCGCAATCGCCACCACGATAATGGCAATCGGGTAGGTCAGCGCGGTTTTAACCTTTTTCTTAATGGCTTGGGTTTTTTCTTTATAGACAGCCAGTTTGTCCAATAAGCTTTCCAGTACGCCGCCGGACTCGCCTGCGCTGACCAGATTGCAATAGAAGCGGTCGAAATATTTTGGATATTTGGAGAATGATTTACCCAATGCGCTACCTTGTTCGACATCGGAGCGAACCTGCATCAGCATTTCGGTCATGCTCGGATTGGAGTGGCCGCGCGCAACGATTTCAAAAGCTTGCATCAGCGGCAAGCCTGCCTTCATCATTGTTGCCAGTTGGCGGGTGAACACTGTAATGTCTTCTTGGGTAATACGGCGTTTGCGTGCGGTTTTGACTTTGCTGATACGCAAAGGACGAATGTCTCTGCGTTGGAGTTTTTTGCGTGCTTCTTCTTCGTCTTTGGCAACTACTTCACCACGGACAAGACGTTCGGTCTCGATGTTTTTTCCTTCAAATGTAAAACGTTTACCTTTGCTTCTTGAACCGAACAGACTTCTTTTTTGCTCTGCTTGAGCCATGAGTTATCCCTTGTTAGTAAGAAATAAAGCGGACTGTTTCCCCGTGCCGCTTTATTGTAATTTTGAAAATATGGCAGTTTAGTCATTGGTATGAGCAGTCACTTCTTCCAACGAGGTCAGGCCTTGCATGACTTTCATGAGACCGGCGCGACGCAAGTCTACCATGCCTTCCTGATAGGCCATGTTCATGATATCAACTTCTGTACCGTTGTTCATAATGACTTTTTGCATTTCATCGCTGACCGGCATGACTTCATAAATGCCGACGCGGCCTTTAAAGCCTTTGCCGCGGCAGCTGTCGCAACCAACCGGGCGGTAGAGTTTCCAATCTTGAGCCAAGTCCGCATCGGTAAAGCCGGCCTTTTTCAATGCCGGAACCGGCGGGCGCTCAACTTCGCGTTTGCAGTTTGGACACAGTCTGCGCAACAGCCTTTGCGCCATAATCAGGCTGACCGAGCTGGCGATGTTGAAAGGCGCGACACCCATGTTCAAAAGGCGGGACAGCGTGGCCGGTGCATTATTGGTATGCAGGGTAGAGAAAACCATGTGGCCGGTTTGGGCGGCTTTAATGGCGATGTCGGCAGTTTCCAAGTCACGAATCTCACCGACCATAATAATATCAGGATCTTGGCGCAAGAAGGATCGGAGTGCGGCAGCAAATGTCAGGCCTTGTTTCTCATTGACGTTGACTTGGTTGACGCCCGGCAAGTTAATCTCGGCCGGATCTTCTGCCGTTGAAATGTTCACATCTTCCGTGTTCAAAATACTCAGGCAGGTATAGAGCGAAACGGTTTTGCCCGAACCTGTCGGACCGGTAACCAATACCATGCCGTAAGGGCGGTTGATGGCTTCCAACAGCATTTCTTTTTGGAAAGGCTCTAAGCCGAGCTGGTCGATATTGAGCGATGTACCATCGGAATTTAGGATACGCATCACCACTTTTTCGCCAAACAATGTCGGCAAAGTGCTGACACGGAAGTCAATCGGACGGCCGTGTTTATGGAAGGCAATTTGAATTCTGCCGTCTTGCGGAATACGTTTTTCGGAAATATCCAAACGTGCCATCACTTTGATGCGCGATGCCAACTGGCCGCGCACGGCGACAGGAGGCTGTACGACTTCACGCAATTGCCCGTCCACGCGGAAACGGACGCGCGCCATTTGCTCGTAGAATTCAAAGTGGATGTCTGATGCGCCAGCGTTCAGGGCATCGGATAAGGTTTTATGGATGAAGCGGGGGATAGGGCCGTCTTCAGCTTCTTCATTGTCGATATAAAGCGATTGCGATTGCTGCGTTGCTTCATGTTCGTCGTTAATTTCTTTCAGAATGGTGGTCGAACGTTGACCCAGCCATTCCAGCAATGAGCTGAGCTGGTCGTCTGGAACTACTACCAAGTCGACACTTAAACCTGAAGCAAAAGCGATTTTTTGAAAGTTTTGGATTTGGGTTGGATCGGATACGGCGAAATAAACCTTGCGTCCGCGTTTGAAAATCGGAATGCAACGGTTTTGCACCATTTGCTCTTCCGTCAGAATGTCGCTGACTACATTATTGCGCGGGTAGTAGCGCAAATCCAAAAGAGGATAGCTGAATACGCGCGCGACTAACTCTCCCAAAGCTTTAGGGGAGATGATGCCGTCTGAAAACAGGTTGGGCAGGATTTCTTTGCCCGATTGTAAAAGGCTGTTGTAATGTTCCGCTTGTTGATTTGAGATGGTCTGGCTTTGAACCAAAACACGCAATAATCCGACACTCATTTTATTTTCCGTTTCTTGTGCAGTTTTCCCTTTAATTTAGAGGAAAGCCGTATTATTTTATCATTATTATGATTAAAGCATATGTTTAATTATGCAAATCTGCTTAAGTTGCAAAGACATGCTTCTGCTTTAATTGTATTTTTATTTCAGACGGCCATTATAAAGCAAGGAGAATAGGCGTTAAACTCGATATTTTTGGATTATGATGAAAAAACAACAATTTTGTCCTATGAATCCAATCAATAACGAAATTATATTTCATGTTGCTATCCCTTGTTGGGAGACGGCGGAAAAGGTTGTTTTGATGGATAGACGGTTGGAATTTGAAATATGAAAAGGCCGTCTGAAAAGCGGAAAAACATAATTTCAGGCGGCCTCTGTTTTTGATTCTCTTATCCGTAAATCTTGGTTCGGATTTCGACAAGGGCATTGATTGCCAAAGTGCTGTTTACAGCTTCCGGCAGATCGGACTGGGCGAACAAATTTCCTACTTCGTTAATCAAGGTTTCTGCACGCGCCAACAGTTCATCGTAAGGAAAAGAGCCGCGCTTGATGGCCAGCAATTCGTCACGATTGGGACGGCGTGGACGGATTTCGCTATGAAGGGCAATATCGCGCGCGGTTTCAAGCAGGCGGAAAGTGTGCATCATATTTTTTGCATCGTAACCTTGGCCGTGCGCCTGCGTGCCTTGATAGCGTGTTTCGTTGCGTTCTGCCAGCCATTGTTGATAAGAGGCATATTCGCGGCAGTAGCTGCTGTATCCGTCTTGGTTGAAGGATAGATGGGCAAGCGGTGTTTCGCCTTCTGGAATGGTGCTGAGTGACAGCGTTGTGGCTTCGAGTTTGGGTGCAATACCGTGGTAGCCAAGTGTGCCGTCGGCATCGTAAAACAGGGCATAAAGTTCTCGGGCGTGGGCTATTTTGATTAAGCCTGCACGCCTTTGCTCCATTCCGCGTTGTGCAAGCCAGTACTGTAACGGTACGGTTTGCCTGCCTTCTATGATGTGGCAGAAATCAAGGATACTTTTCTTTTCAGACGGCATCGGATTGCTGATTTTTTTATTCAATCCTCGTGCTTTTTTAATTTGTCCGTAGGCATAACCTGCAAAACTTTGCTGGCAGGTTTTGGAGATAAACCATTCGGTTTTAAACGCATCCATCAATGGCGAACGGTATCGTACACAGTCAGAGGGGGAAGCCAGCAGCTCCAGCGTGTTCGGATTGCTTTGCAGCAGCAATTCGATAAACCGTCCCAGTTCGTAATACACAATATCGTTGGTTTCATTGCTGATTTGCGGGATGTATTCCATGCCGTAAAACATGGATTTGGGCAGGTAAAATACGCCTTTGATGTCGGTATCGGACTCGGGCGTTGCCAAGCCGTAGGCACGGCTGCCGGATACGGCTTCGAGCAGAATCAGGTTTTGCGTATGCAAGTCTTCGAGGGTCAGCATATCCAGACGGCCTTTTACGGATAAATGGTTGCCAAGGTGGAGCGGAACAATTCGTTCAAAGGCCCGCTATCGGCAGGTTCAGTAGCAGGGGCAGACAAGGCAAAAACTTCGTAATATAGGTCAACAGTCAGCTTTTGCAGCTCTGGCGATAATGTGTGCAGATAACTTTCGTCCTGACCTGCTTTTAATGCAACCAGATCAGTAATTTGGGTAGCACAATCTGTCTGCCATTCATTCATCAACTCAACCAAAGTCATTGGCGGAATACCGCCTTGTTTCACTGCCCAGCGTGCCGCCAATAAAGGGCGTAAGACGTAAAACCATTTCTTCAATTTAATCGGCTGCGCCAAATCCATGGCTTTCAAAGCATTGCCGGCGATACCGCGATAATGGTGCAACAACGCAGCGGTTTGGACGTATTGGGGCGCAAGTTTGTTCAGACGGCCTATGAATGCCTCATCTTGTGTATAAACAATCGGCGAACGCAGCCATTCCAGCAATACGGCATTGCTTTTTCTCAACAGGCGCAAAGCCTTGCGGATGTCCCAGCCGCCTACGTCAAACCATTGGTTTTCAATAAATTCAAACGTATCTTTTGCTTCATCGATTTGCAGATAATATTCCTGCGGGCAGATATAAATGGCGCGAACGTCATAATCGCTGTCGGGCGAAGCAAAGCCCCATGCGCGGCTTCCGCTCTCCGCCGCCAGCAGAAAGTGCAGTGGTTCGGCAAGTGAAATTTGAGTCAGTTTTTCTTGAATGGTTTGTTTCATTACGTTTTCCTTATGTTTGCAGAAAAGCCGTCTGAAACTGAGCAATCAGGTTTCAGACGGCCTTTTAGCTATTTAAATCCGATAGGATTGATTAGGCTTTGTTTTTCAGACGGCCATGCAATTCCTGTACGCTGTACACGCCCAAGTGTTCGCGGCTTTTTGCGCCTTCGCTCATGGCTTCGCCGCCGGCGATGGTGGTGTATTGCGGTACGCGTTGGGTGAGGGAAGTGCGGCGGATGCTGTGGCTGTCGGTAACAGATTGTACTGTGCTGCCGACGGTGTTGACCACCAGTGCGATTTCGCCGTTTTTAATTGCGTCCACGATGTGTGGGCGGCCTTCCTGCACTTTGTTGACCGCTTGCACGATGATGCCGTGTTCTTTCAAGTATTCGGCGGTACCGCGTGTGGCGCAGACACCGTAGCCGAGTGCTTGGAAGTTTTGTGCGGTTTTGACGATGAGCGGTTTGTCTTCATCGCGTACGGCGAGGAATACTTTGCCGGTTGTGCTCAAGCGTTCGCCTGCGCCGAGTTGGGCTTTGAAGTAGGCTTCGCCGAAGCTTGCGCCTACGCCCATGACTTCGCCGGTAGAGCGCATTTCAGGGCCGAGAATGGTGTCCACACCCGGGAATTTGATGAATGGGAACACGGCTTCTTTAACGGCGTAGAAGTCCGGGATGACTTCTTTTTCTACGCCTTGCTCTTTCAGCGAAATGCCAGCCATCACGCGTGCGCCGACTTTGGCGAGCGGTACGCCGGTGGCTTTGGATACGAACGGTACGGTACGGCTGGCGCGTGGGTTTACTTCCAGTACGAAGACCACGCCGTCTTGTACGGCAAACTGTACGTTCATCAAGCCGACCACGCCCAGTGCATATGCCATGGCTTTAGTTTGACGGCGGATTTCATCTTGAATTTCTTCGTCCAAAGAGTATGGAGGCAATGAACAGCCGGAGTCGCCAGAGTGGATACCTGCTTGTTCGACGTGTTGCATGATGCCGCCGATCACGACGTCTTGGCCGTCTGAAACGCAGTCTACGTCCACTTCGATGGCGTTGTTCAAGAAGAAGTCGAGTAATACGGGGCTGTCTTCGGAAACTTGTACGGCTTCGCGCATGTATTTTTGCAGCTCTTCGGCAGAGTGAACAATCTGCATGGCGCGTCCGCCGAGTACGTAAGAAGGACGGACAACCAACGGATAACCGATTTCTTCGGCTTTAACGAGGGCTTCTTCTTCGTTGTGGGCGATGCGGTTAGGCGGTTGACGCAGGCCTAAGTCGTTCAATACTTTTTGGAAGCGTTCGCGGTCTTCGGCGGCGTCGATGCTGTCAGCAGATGTACCGATGATGTTTACGCCGTTTTCAACCAATGCATTAGCCAGTTTGAGCGGGGTTTGGCCGCCGTAATGCACAATCACGCCCCATGGGTTTTCAGTGCGGACGATTTCCAATACGTCTTCTAAAGTCAGCGGCTCGAAGTACAGGCGGTCGCTGGTGTCGAAGTCGGTGGATACGGTTTCCGGGTTGCAGTTGACCATGATGGTTTCAAAGCCTGATTCGCGCAGGGCGAGTGCGGCGTGAACGCAGCAGTAGTCAAATTCAATACCTTGGCCGATACGGTTTGGACCGCCGCCGAGAATCATCACTTTTTTACGATCGGAAGGACGGGATTCGCATTCTTCTTCGTAAGTAGAGTAGAGGTAGGCGGTTTCGGTGGCAAACTCGGCGGCGCAGGTGTCAACGCGTTTGTAAACCGGATGCAGATTCAGCGAATAGCGGTGTTCGCGGACTTCTTTTTCGCTTACGTTCAATAATTGTGCCAAACGTTTGTCAGAGAAGCCTTTGCGTTTCAGGCGGCGTAAAGCGGCGTAATCCAAATCTTGCAACTGGCCGTCTGAAACCGATTTTTCTTCTTTCACTAAGTCTTCGATTTGCGCCAAGAACCAAGGGTCGATGGCGCAGATTTCGTGAATTTCTTCCAGTGTGAAGCCTGCGCGGAACGCGTCTGCCACAAACAGCATGCGTTCGGGGCCGGGGTTCGCCAGTTCGCGGCGGATTTCCGCTTTGTCTTCGCTGCGAGGGTTGAAACCGCACAAGCCGGTTTCCAAGCCGCGTAGGGCTTTTTGGAAGCTTTCTTGAATGGTACGGCCCATCGCCATTACTTCGCCCACAGATTTCATCTGCGTGGTCAGGCGGTCGTCTGCGGCAGGGAATTTTTCAAATGCGAAACGCGGGATTTTGGTCACGACATAGTCGATGGAAGGCTCGAACGACGCTGGGGTGCGGCCGCCGGTGATGTCGTTGCGCAACTCGTCCAGCGTAAAGCCGACAGCCAGTTTCGCCGCCACCTTCGCAATCGGGAAGCCCGTTGCTTTAGATGCCAATGCGGAAGAACGGCTCACGCGTGGGTTCATCTCAATGACAATCATCTCGCCGTTTTCAGGGTTTACCGCAAACTGAACGTTTGAGCCGCCCGTGTCCACGCCGATTTCGCGCAACACTGCCAACGAAGCATTACGCATGATTTGGTATTCTTTGTCGGTCAATGTTTGTGCAGGCGCAACAGTGATGGAGTCGCCCGTATGCACGCCCATCGGGTCAAAGTTTTCAATCGAGCAGATAATGATACAGTTGTCGTTTTTATCACGTACAACCTCCATCTCGTACTCTTTCCAGCCGAGAACGGATTGCTCAATCAGCAACTCATGCGTAGGCGAAGCATCAAAACCGCGTTCGCAAATTGCTAAGAACTCGTCTTTGTTGTAGGCAATACCGCCGCCCGAACCGCCCATCGTGAAAGAAGGACGAATCAGGGTAGGGAAGCCGACCTGTTCTTGCGCTGCCAAAGCTTCGTTCATGGTATGGCAGACAAAAGATTTCGGGCAAGACAAACCGATTTTTTCCATCGCTTCTTTAAAGCGGCCGCGGTCTTCCGCCTTGTCGATCGCGTCTTCCGTTGCGCCGATTAACTCGACATTGTATTTCGCCAGCACGCCGTTACGCGCCAAATCGAGCGCACAGTTCAGCGCGGTCTGACCGCCCATGGTAGGTAGAATCGCGTCAGGACGCTCTTTGGCGATAATTTTTTCTACCGTCTGCCACATAATCGGCTCGATGTAGGTAACATCGGCCATTTCAGGGTCGGTCATAATCGTGGCAGGGTTGGAGTTTACCAAAATGACTTTATAGCCTTCTTCACGCAAGGCTTTGCAGGCCTGTGCGCCCGAATAGTCAAATTCGCAGGCCTGACCGATAACGATAGGGCCGGCGCCGATGATAAGGATGGATTTTAGGTCGGTACGTTTAGGCATGGGGAGGGTCTTTCTTTGAAAATTATTGGCAATTGATTTGATTTAACTGTGCTACAAGTTGTTCTTGCTGGACTTGTCGGTCATTTCGGTCTTGTTCGGTAAGTCTATGCATAACGAATCCTTTTGCAAATCCGGATTGGAGTTCTTCTCTTATATTGTCTAACTGATGTTGCAAGTGCTGTTGCCTTTGTAAACATGCGCTTTTTGTTTGCAATTGAGATGAAAGTTTTATATTTTGATCATTTATTCTTTGGTTTTGATCTGATTTTTGGGCATAATCTTGCAAGCAGCGATTCAACTCTTCTTTTCGTACATAATCTTTCTGTATTGAGTTTTCTAATCCTGTTTTTTGTGTTTCACAAGTGGCAAGGCTTTCTCTTAGAGTTGATTTTTCTTCTTCCAGTTTACTTTTTTCTTCCTTTAAGTCTGTTATTTGTTTATTAAGTATTTCTTTGTTGTCTTGATATAAACCTTCTCGTACCAACCATGTTCCAGGAATACCGAGAAATAATCCAAGCATAACACCAACAAATATTTCTTTTTTTGCCCACTTACTAGCTTCTTCATGCGAAATTCCCGTCATAAATTATCCTAACTCATCAAAAATGAACAATAAAGCAAGCAAGCCGTAGCCTGTATGGTAGCAACTGTATTTTTGCCCGACGGGGTGAAAAATACAGTTGCTACCGATGGATTCAAAGGTCGTCTGAAAAAACGCTCGCGACGTTTGTTTCATCTGCCTTGCGATAAAGGTTACCTGAAAAATTCTCGCTGTCGATGTTTCGGGCATTCTTTTTCAGACGATCTGCAACACCTGGATCTGCTGCAACCCGCTCCCTCCCCCGTGGGGGAGGGTTGGGGAGAGGGCACTCTCCAAATTGCGGTAATCTTTCCCAACACCTAACTGCCCAAATACAAGCCTTGCGGCTTGTTGCCCTCTCTCTAAACTCTCTCCCACGGGGAGAGAGGATGGGGCGGCTGTTGGGATTAAGGGTTCTGCAAGGAAAACGGGTGTGCAGATTGCTTTTTGTTTTTCAGACGACCTGCAATCAACGCCTGCAAACCCAAGTTGCCTTTCAAATCGCCTGCAACCGTGAAACCTGCTGCAACCTGCTCCCTCCCCCGTGGGGGAGGGCTGGGGAGAGAGCATTCTCCGAATTGCAGTAACCTTTCCAACACCTTCACCACCCCAATACAAGCCTTGCGGCTTGTTGCCCTCTCTCTAACTCTCTCCCACGGGAGAGAGGACGGGGGGGCTGTTGGGGCTAAGGGTTCTGCAAGGAAAACAGGTTGTGCAGGCTGCTTTTTGCTTTTCAGACGGCCTTTATAAACGCTCAATTCAGGCAGCTTTACACTATTATTTTCAAAATCCAATCAAAATCAGCCATCTGCTACCGTGCAGGCTGTTTTTCCAATTCTTGCAACACGCGCAGGATTTCCGCTAGAACATCGTTTGTCTGCTGCAAAATTTCGTGGTTCCAAAAACGCAGCACGGTAAAGCCCAGGCTGTTGAGATATGCCGTCCGTGCGTGGTCGTATGCGACTTGTTCTGTATGTTGCCCGCCGTCTGCTTCGACAATCAGCTTGGGCGTTATGCACATAAAATCAACAATATAGTTTCCAATCGGCTGCTGGCGACGGAATTTATAGCCGTTCAGACGGCCTGCCCGCAGGTGCTGCCACAATTTTGCTTCCGCCTCGCTCATTTCTTGACGCATGGCTTTGGCGCGTTGGCGCAGGGCGGGGTTGTCGGCGGTCAATAGTTTTTCGGGCGGGTTCATTTTTGTTGTCGGGTTGCTGTTTGTGCAAGCCTTGCGGCTTGCTGCCCTCTCCCTAGCCCTCTCCCACGGGAGAGGGGATGGGGTTGCTGATTGAATTAAATGTTGCGGCAAGACAATCTTTTTTCAGACGACCTTTTGCGTTTTTATTTTGCACAGGCCGTCTGAAAACTTCCTTAAAAGCTGGTGATAAATGTAATCAAGCCCAAAATGATACCGGGTGCGTTTGCCAGCATGACGGGGTAGTCGCGTTTTTCTTTCAAAAAGCCGTAGGCAACCCATAATGTGCAGTTGATGGCGGCGACGAGGGGTTGCAGCGGCGAGCCGGGGTTGCCGGCAAGGTTGTTTTGGATTTGTGGGATATAGGAAACGTACATACCGACGGCGGTTAGGGTGGCGACGACGGATAGAATGCGCATTTGCTTTTCTGTCATGGTTTTTCCTTTCTGATTAGAGGGTTGGGTTTCAGACTGTGTAGATGTTGAGAGAGTGTGTACCTGAATTTATATTTTTTGAGGTTTGGTTTTCAGACGGCCTGTTGTTGAGTTGAGTGTGGCCATCTGAAAAAATCAGCTTTATTGTTTTGCTGCTTTGATATTGTCAATGAATTTGTCGAACAGATAACCGACGTCTTGCGGACCCGGGCTGGCTTCGGGGTGGCCTTGGAAGCAGAACACGGGTTTATCTGTCAGTTCGATGCCTTGCAAAGTGTTGTCGAACAAGGATTTGTGGGTAATGCGTGCGTTGGCGGGCAGGGTGTCGGCATCGACGGCGAAACCGTGGTTTTGGCTGGTGATGATGACTTTGCCGCTGTCCAAATCTTGTACGGGGTGGTTGGCACCGTGATGGCTGAAGCGCATTTTCAGGGTTTTTGCGCCGATTGCAAGGCTGATCAGCTGATGTCCCAAGCAAATGCCAAAAATTGGTTTGCCGCTTTCCATCAGTTTTTGTACGGCTTTGATGGCGTAGTCGCAAGGCTCGGGGTCGCCGGGGCCGTTGGACAGGAATACGCCGTTAGGATTGAGTGCCAACACGTCTTCCGCGCTGGTTTGCGCCGGAACGACAGTCAGGCGGCAGCCGCGTGAGGCAAGCATGCGCAGGATGTTGGTTTTAACGCCGAAATCGTAGGCGACAACGTGGTAAGGCTGTTCGGAAGGGGTAACGAAACCTTTGCCCAATTCCCATTCGCCTTCGGTCCATTCGTAAGTTTCTGTGCAGGAAACTTCTTTTGCCAAGTCTTTGCCGACCATGCTGCCGAATGCAGCAATCAGTTCTTGTGCTTTTTCAACCGTGGCATCTGCACCAGTCAAGATTGCACCGCCTTGTGAACCTTTTTCACGCAACAGGGTGGTCAGGCGGCGGGTATCGATGTCGGCGATGGCGACGGTTTTGTTGCGTACCAAATAGTCGTGCAGGCTTTCGGATGCGCGGAAGTTGCTGTGTAAGAGCGGCAAGTCGCGGATAATCAAACCGGCGGCGTAAACGCTACGGCTTTCTTCATCTTCGGTGTTGGTGCCGGTGTTGCCGATATGTGGATAGGTGAGGGTAACGATTTGTTTGCAGTAGGAAGGGTCGGTCAGGATTTCCTGATAGCCGGTCATGGAAGTGTTGAACACGACTTCGCCGGAAGTCGAACCTTCGTAACCGATTGATGTGCCGTGAAATACGCTGCCGTCAGCGAGAACGAGAAGAGCCGGAGTGGTCATGATGGAATCCTGTTTGCCTGATGATGGTCGGTTCGAAAAAAATGGGTCAGGCCGTCTGAAAAATAAAAATTGTTTACAAAAAAGACAGCCTTCGGAAATCTCGGCTAAAAAAAAACACGCTCCGCAGCTTTGATTTTGCTGTGTAACGTGCTTTTTCAGACATAGCGGTCTATGCCGTAGAAGCAGTGTATTTTAAGTCAAAGTAATAGGAATTTCAAGCGTAGAGCAAATAATCGATAATTTAAAAACGTTTTATCTTTACGGTACAGTCTCTTGCTTTTGAAATGCTTGATGAATAAGGCTGAACTAAATATTCAGTCAGGCCGTCTTAAAACTGAGCAGACAGATTGTTTCATTTTTGTTGTGTTTGAAATGCAGGTGTAGGGAAATTCAGCCGAATCAAACATGAAACAGGCTGTTTATGCTAAAATCGTAGCCCCATAAAAAATAAAAACAACGTCATTTTTAGCTGAGATTATCCGATGAAAAAAGAACACATTATGCAAAACGCTCCATCAGGCCGCCATCGCCTCATTCATGCAAGCGTCGCTTCCGCTTTAGCGCTTATCAGCATTTCCGTTCAGGCAAATACGCAGCAATTTGCCCAAACTCCTTTTTACCTGCAAAACAAAACCGACGTCAGCGGCCAACCCAAAGTCAAACACAATATTATGTTTTTGATTGATGACTCGGGCAGTATGTTGGCTGATGCAAAGGGTGATTATCATGTCCGTGATGAGCAAAAAAAAATCAACATTGCAAAATCGGCATTAAAGCAGGTTTTGGCGCAATATAAAGATCAGTTTAACTGGGGTTTGCAGACTTTGCACAATAATCCTCGGTATTGGAAATGGGATGAGAAAAAAAGGAAAGAGAATAATGCTATTTACGCATATGCAGAATTGCCTAGCCCAGACGATACCAAAGGCGATATGAAGGATTCTGAAGGCTTTACGGATGGTTCTGCCGGTCGAAACTGGGAATATGTCAGTAAAAAGGTAGATGAGATGTTGGCTTACCAAGCTACGCCGACAACGCGCCGTTATTATGAAGTCGTCAAAAATTTCGTTATCCCCAATATCAAATACCGTTGCCAGAAGTCCTATGTTGTTGTGGTATCTGATGGTGATGCGAACTTAAGTTGTAGTAATCAGGCTTCTGGTGAGGATCCGCGTAAATCTCGTAATACTAGCTTCAACTATGATCGAAATTATTATTATTCAAACTATTACCGTGCTATTGAGCATAGTGCGGATACGTCTGTATATCAATATTTCGGGCCGTCTGAAGTAAAAGCTTATGAAGATAAATATGGGCAAGGTAAGAAATTTTCAGGAAACGGTCTTGAAGGAAATTTTGATCTGCCAAATTATGATCCGCGATTGAATACTCCTGAAGGGGAGAAAAAGTTTCAATGTCAATATACTGATTATGCAAAAGATGCTTCAGGGAATTGGGTTCTTTTAGGTGAAAAAGATGGTAAGAAAGAAGTCCAAGGCCTTGGCGAAATTATTGTTCCTTATTGGGATAGGAACTATAAGGATGAAAAACGCGGTATGCGATTCTTTAGTCAGACTTTGGCAGAAAAAGACATCAAAACAGAAAAAGATGGCAAAGATGATGCAGGTAAGAGCTGGGATGGTGATCCAAACGACCCTAAAGGTTTAGATTATAGTAAGCAATTGGTTCAGACTTTTACCGTGGGCTTTGGTGAGGGAATCTCTAAAGTCGGGAGAGAGTATCTGGAAAAGGGTGCCAGTCGCCCAGACTGGTATTTCAATGCCTCAAAACCTGAAAAGTTGCTCGATGCTTTCAAGACCATCGTCGATAATATTGAAAATGACAGTAAAATAACAAAATTTGAGGGAACATCTTCAACTGCGCCTGCAACGACCAGTACAGGTATTCCCGATATGGCGGCAACGGTTCATTTGAATACCAGCTCTTGGAGTAGTCAATTGCGGTTTTATAAATTGAACCGCGATGGTACGCCTATCAATACGACAAAGTTTGACCAGCCATCATTTAATAACCGCCTTACTTTGGTTAAGGACGGCAGCAAGACCTATTTCATCGATAGAGTTGCAGACAATGAGGCTTCAAATGCCGATTTTGGCATTTCAGACGGCAGTGCAAAAGATAAGTTGGAATGGAAAAATGCATTGCTGAAATGGACTGGTCGAGCAGGTAGTGATGAAATTATCAAAGCGGATGCGGAGACAAAAGGTTATAGCCAGTCTTATCGAATTCGTCCGACAGATTCTGCTGATTCAAGTAAAGATGAACGTAATCTAGGTGATATTTTAGATGGTTCGGTTGCAGCTATTGGCGATAAGCGCGACAACCGTCAAGAGTTTTTGGTCGCCGCTGCCAATGACGGCATGGTACATATTTTCCGTAATGGTACGACTAGCAATCCTTATGACTTGAAACTCAGCTATATTCCGGCAGGCATGGAGCGTGAGGACGATCAAGGTCAAGCGACAACTTTGGGCAAGGTTCTGAAAGATGTCGCTCGCGATGGTTACGGCTCCAGCACGCCGCACCGCTATATGGTTAATGGTGGTTTTGTTCTCCGCCAAACGCCTGATAAGCAAACCTTTATGTTTGGTGCGATGGGTCAAGGTGGACGCGGTGCGTATGCGTTGAATATTGGTGCAGTGGCGAACAGTGATCGTAGTGGTTGGAATAAGACTGTACCTTTGTTTGAAACAGAAAAAGGCTCTGGTAATAAGCTGGGTTATACCATTGGTTCGACACAAATTGGTCGTGTGTCTATCAAGCGCGATACTACCCCGGTTAATCTGGAATCGAATGTGCGTTATTCGGGTTTCTTGGCCAGCGGCTATCGTACTGAGGATGTGAACAGTGCCGACAATGAAACGGCTTTGTATATCTATGATATGACGGGTAAAGAAGCTGGTACGCAAGATACCGGTAAAAATGTTTCCAGTGCCGGCAAGCTCTTGGCTAAAATTCCTGCGCCGAATGGCAAAGGCGGTCTCTCTACTCCTACTTTGGTAGATACCGATTTTGACGGTATTGTCGATATTGCTTATGCCGGCGACCGTTACGGCAATATGTTCCGCTTTGACTTGAGTGGTGAAACTCCGTCCAAATGGTCTGCGCAAATGATTTTCCAAGGATCGGGTAATCAACCGATTACGTCTGCGCCTGCGGTATCACGCCGCAGTAAAGATAAGTATGTCGTCATTTTTGGTACGGGTAGCGAGATTTATCAGAATGAATTGACCAATACTAATGGCCAAATTAATGCCGTTTACGGTATTTACGATGATATATCTACTGATGCGGTTTTGGCGAAAAGTAGTGAGTTGGAACAGCAAACCAGAGAAAGTGACGGCGAACACATTTATGTCAGTGATAATAAGGTTGGCGAAGGTAAAAAAGGCTGGAGTCTGACTTTAGATCCGAATGAACGTGTGACTGTCAAACCGACGATGATTTTGCGTACAGCCGTTGTAACCATTCGTAAGTATGAAACCAAAACAATTCATACTGATTCCTCCAGTACTGATGTTTGTTTGCCGGATAGTACGTCCACACAAACGACAGCGAAAACGATTATTCTAGGCGTAAATGCCGAAAACGGCGGCCGTTTGAGCTTGCGTGATGCGCGTATCTCCAGTAAGGATCGTACATTTATCAAACGCGAGAATAATGGCCAGATTTATTACGCCAACGGTATGACTTTTGATGGCGTTATCAACTTTACTTATATGAATTCCAGCAAAGCCGACGATTCTCCGGTAACTGCCGATGGTGATAGCGGTGGCACGGGTACGGATAAGGAGCTGAACGCCACGCCGAGCGTGCCAAACAATAAGTGTTTCGCAACCAAAGGTGATCGCAGTCTCTTGTCCAATCAATTGGACAGTCTGGAAGTTCAAGGCCGTACATGCGGACTCAAACGCATCAGCTGGCGTGAATTGTTCTTTTAATCTGTAAGGCTTAAGCATCGAGGCCGTCTGAATTTTTCAGACGGCCTTTTCTGTTGAGTGGTAGTAATTGAGAGATGCTGGATTAAAAAATGGAAAGCCTTGTTTGTAGATATAACAAGGTTTAATCAAATTGAAAGCTTGGATAGAGCTAAACGACAGACTTGGGCTATTCTTTTTTAAATTTCTACTATTTGGCTGAGAAGTTAAAAGGCCGTCTGAAAATATCTTTTCAGACGGCCTGAGACCTTTGCAAAATTCCCCAAAATCCCCTAAATTCCCACCAAGACATTTAGGGGATTTCCCATGAGCACCTTCTTTCAGCAAACCGC
>NZ_JAPWBB010000014.1:0-66601 GCF_041433235.1 Neisseria sp. 27098_8_112
TTGCCCAAAGGTACGACCGTTTATGCCGACAAAGGCTATGACAGTGAGGAAAACCGGCAACATCTGGAAGAGCGTCGGCGGCAGGACAGCATTATGCGCAAAGCTCACCGCAAACATCCGCTGTCGGAAGCGCAAACCAAACGCAACCGATATTTGTCAAAGACCCGTTATGTGGTCGAACAGAGCTTTGGTACGTTGCACCGTAAATTCCGCTACGCCCGGGCAGCCTACTTCGGACTGAGCAAAGTGAGTGTACAAAGCCATCTGAAGGCGATGTGTTTGAACCTTTTGAAAGCCGCCAACAGGCTAAGTGCGCCTATTGCTGCCTAAAAGGCGGCCGGATACCTGATTATGGGGTATCCGGAGAGGATTAAGGGGGTATTTGGGTAGAATCAGTGGATATTTGAAATAAAAACAGCCGTAAACCTGTGTTTGGATTTCGGCTATTGGAAGGAAAGGCTTTTTTGCAAAGATCTCAGGCCGTCTGAACATTCAGACGGCCTTTTGTTTTGCGGTTTATTCGTTGACGAACGTTACACCGGTCAGTTGCGATTGCAAAATAGCAGTACGCAAAGCAGTCAGTGCTTTTGGGCGGACAAAGTTGCGGCGATAGGCCAAAACGACACGGCGCTGCGGCGCATTGCCTTCAAAAGGGATAATGCTGAAAAGCATGTGGTCGTTTTCGGTCAAGGCTGTAGCCGGCATGACGCTGATGGCCAAACCGCTGGCAACCATGTGGCGGATGGTGTTGATGGAGCTGCCTTGCAGGGTATTGGTCAAGCCCTGGATTTTTTGCTTGGAAGCCAATTCGGAACAGCTTGCCAACACTTGGTCGCGCATACAGTTGCCTTCGGACAGCAGCAACACTTGTTCTTCGCTCAAAAGCTGAGGTGTAACGGCATCAAGTTCTTCAAAGTGATGGCCTTTGGGAACAATGACGAAGAAAGGTTCGTCATACAGAGGCTCGGTCACGATACCCGGCTCTTGGAATGGTTCGGCAACGACGATTGCATCGACATCGCCACGTTTGAGCGACTCGGTCAGGATGTGGGTATAGTTCTCTTCCAGCATCAGCGGCATTTTCGGTGCGGTTTCACGCAGCGCGGTAATGAGCTTGGGCAGAAGGTAGGGGGCAACGGTGAAAATCAGGCCGAGTTTGAATGCGCCTTCCAATTCGTTTTGCTCTTCATTGGCAAGGTGTTTGATGAGTTCTGCTTCTTCCAGAACCCGGCGGGCTTGGGCGACAATGCGCTCGCCCGCTTCGGTCGTGATGATGTCGTTGCTGCTACGGTCGAACAGGGATACCGACAGCTCTTCCTCCAGCTTTTTGATGGCGATGGAGAGGGTGGGCTGGCTGACAAAGCAGCGTCGTGCGGCACGTCCGAAGTGACGTTCTTGTGCGACGGCTACGATGTAACGCAATTCGGTCAAGGTCATGTGTTAAGCCTTTTTTTGTTCCGGCAGGGTGATGTTCAGCTCAAGAACGTCCAAGCCGTCTTGTTTCTCTTGGGAGATGCGGATGTCGTCCAATGATACGTTGACGTATTTGGACAGGACTTCCAACAACTCTTTACGCAGGGTCGGCAGATAGTCCGGAGCTTGGCCTTCTTGTGCGCGTTCTTGCGCGATGATGATTTGCAGGCGGTCGCGCGCGACGGTGGCGGTTTTCGGCTTTCTGCCGAACAGCATATCGAGCAGTGACATGTATTAACCTCCGAACAGTCGTTTTAAGAAGCTTTTCTTCTCAGCTTCGAGGAAACGCATTTCGCGGTTTTCACCCAAGAGGCGGGCGATAACGTCTTTATAGGCTTCTGCTGCTGCAGCATTGTCTTGGTGAATGACAGGTTCGCCGGCGTTGGAAGCTTGCAGAACGTTTTGTGATTCAGGAATCACACCGATCAACGGAATACGCAAGATGTCGCAGATGTCTTGTACAGACAGCATTTCGCCTTTAGCCACGCGCTCAGGGGAGTAGCGGGTAATCAGCAGGTGCTCTTTAACAGTGCCGCCTTGTTCGGCTTTGCGAGATTTGCTTTGCAAAATGCCCAAGATGCGGTCAGAGTCGCGGACGCTGGATACTTCCGGATTGGTGGTAATGATGGCTTCGTCGGCAAAGTAGAGTGCCATCAGTGCACCTTGTTCGATGCCGGCAGGGGAATCGCAGATAATGAATTCGAAGCCCATTTTTTCGCTGGACAGCTCTTTCATCACGTTGTCCACACCTTCGCGGGTCAACGCGTCTTTGTCGCGGGTTTGTGAGGCGGGCAGGATGTAGAGGTTTTCGCAGTTTTTGTCTTTAATCAGGGCTTGGTTGAGTGTGGCTTCGCCTTGGATGACGTTGATGAGGTCATACACGACGCGGCGTTCGCAACCCATAATCAGGTCGAGGTTGCGCAAACCGACGTCGAAGTCGATCACGGCGGTTTTGTGGCCGCGCAGGGCCAGGCCGGTTGCGATGCTGGCGCTGGTAGTGGTCTTGCCTACGCCGCCTTTACCTGAAGTTACTACGATAATTTTGGACACGATATTTCCTTTTTAAGTACTGATGTTTATTCGGCGTCGATTGCGCTGATAACCAGTCGGTTGTCTTGCAATGATACTTGTACGGGTTTTTTGTGCAGATGCTCGGGCAGGTCTTGCTCGAAGTTACGGTAGATACCGGCAACAGAGACTAATTCGGCCTGCATGGAATGAATAAAGATGCGCGCGTTGGTATTGCCTTTTGCGCCGGCTAACGCTCTGCCGCGCATGGGGGCGTAAATATGGATGTTGCCGTCAGCGATAAGTTCCGCACCTTGGCTGACGATGCCGGTAACGATGAGGTCGCCGTTTTCAGCGTAAACCTGCTGGCCGGTACGCACGGGCGTGCTGACCAATACGGTCGGATTGTTGATAACGGTGGCTTGTACGTCTTGCGGCTGCGGTGTTTGGCGCGGAGCAGGTGCTGCCTGGGTGTTGGCTGCCTGGGTGGAGTTACCTTGTTTGAAGACCAAGTGATAACGCGCTGCCGCTGCCGCCCAGGTATCGCTGGTGTGGTGCAGCCCTAAAATTTGCATGCCGTAACGGGCAAACAGGGAAATCATGCCACCCAAATCGATGGATTCGGGATGGTCGAAATCTTGTACGTCTAAAATGAAGGGAACGAATTCGTCTTGGGATTGGCCTGCCAGTTGGCGTAGGAATTCTTCCAATTCAGTTAAATCTGCGGTGTGCAGATGGATGGATAAGACGTCCAAACGTGACGTTTTTATGTCGAATGCGGGTTTCATTGTAATGAAATAATAAAATTTTTTAATGACGTAAGTTTACCGTGTAAATCTTGGCTATTCAATCTGTTTGGCCGTCTGAAACCAAAATATTTTGTTTGAACGTTTTTCAGCTGTATCTAGTGTGGTTTTTTGGTGTGAACGCAGGTTTCAGACGGCCTTGGGAAAGGGGTAGCCGTGTGTGTCGATGTCATCGGCGGCGGCCCACGGCGTATGGATAAGGGTGGACGGCAGGTGCGCCAATTCGGGGAGGTAACTGCGGATGTAGCTGCCGTCGGGATCGATTTGATGTGAACGATGGGCATAGCGGACGGTGGCCGTGTCTTGTGCGGTGAGGTGCCAGTTGGCTTGGTTGAGCGCGGGGTCGGTGCCGGTTTGGACGGAAGCTGTCCATGCGATGCCTTGGTTGGGGTCGAAGTTGAGCGCATGGCAGAAATAGTGGGCGCACAGCTGCTGGAGAACGGGGTGTAAGTGGCCGGTGGCTTTGAGGCCGCGGATGGAGGCGTCGATGATGGGCACGCCGGTTTGGCCGAGTTGCCAGTATTCGCGTACCGGAGCGGCATCGGTTGTTTCGGGCAGGCGGCGGTGGTAGGCGAGCTGGTAGCAGTAGTCGCGGAAAATGAGTTTGTCCAGCCACTCGAAATGTCGGTTTGCCAAGCCTTCGGTGGACAGCAGTCGCGGTGAAATGCAGCCTGCGGACAGGTAGGCATTGAGGAGGCTGGTGTTTTTTCGTGCCGGAAAATTTTTGGTAATCGGGTAGTGAACCAAATTCTGTTTGAACGCGTGCCATTGCGTTAAGGCTGCGGTTTCGCCGCCCTGCTGATAGGCAGGCAATACCGTGCCGGTATAGGCTGGAAACAGTGGAATGTTTTGTCCGGTTTGAACAGGCAATTCGGTTTCAGACGGCCTTTGTCCTGAATAAGCCTGCAACCATGCTTGTTTATAGGCGGCAAAATCGGTGTAGGGCAGGCCGTTGGCATCCATGAGGGGGGATTTGGCCAAAATGCCGCGGTCGTTGGCATGTTGCAGGGCAATGCCTGCATGGTCAAAATTATGCCAGAGGTGATTGTCTTGGCGGATTTCGGCTTCGGTGTAGGCTTCGTCTGTGATGACGGTATAGGCATTGAGCGCAGCAGCCAAGGGGAGGAGGTCTTCATCGGAGGCGACAACATATAAAGGAATATGGTGCGCCGCCAGACGGGTATGCAGCTCTTGCGCGGCTTGATAATGGAACAGGCTTTGACGCGGATTGTGGTTTTCAGACGGCCTTTGGCTGACCCAGACGCAGGCGATGGGCAAACCGCTTGCAACGGCGGCATTAAGCGCAGCATTGTCGTGCAGGCGGAGGTTGCGGCGGAACCAGACAAGGACGTAGGCAGATTTCATGAGCATGTTCCGACGGAAAAGGAGAAAACCATTTTATCAGAATCAGCCTCATGTATCAGGCCGTCTGAAAAATCTTTTTGTTTGATTTCGCTATATAATTTTGGTTTTAGCAACGAGATGCAACCATGACCGAGCAAACCGTTTTGGCACTCATTACCTGCCAAACTTATCCCGAACCATCGGACAACTTGAAAACATTGGCGGCATGCTTGGAAAGCATGGGCGTGAAAACCGTATTTGATGCGTGGCAAAACCATCCGTCCGCGCCGTTTTTACTGCCTTTGTGCGCATGGGATTATGCCGCCGAACCCGAAGCCTTCCGCCAATGGTTGGAGCAAGCCGGGCAGATGGGGCAGCGTTTTATCAATCCGCCCGAGCTGATGGCTTGGAATATGGAAAAGACTTATTTGTGCGATTTGGCGGCGCGCGGCACGCAAGTGATTCCCAGCGTGTTCGTACCGCCGCAAAAAACCGAATTGGCGGACATCCTGAACCAACAAGGTTGGACGGAAGCGGTCATTAAACCGGCATTCGGGCAGAGCGGCAAAGGCGTGGTCAAAGTTTGTGTGGATGCATTGGACGTGGATATGGCGGATTATTCGCAAGGCATGATTGTTCAACCTTATATCCGCGAAATCGAAACGGCAGGCGAAACCTCGTTGGTGTTTTTCAACGGCGCATTCAGCCATGCCGTGCGCCGTCAGCCGCAGCAAGGCGAATGGCGCGCCAACTCGGCCTATGGCGTGTCGGTATTCGGTATTGAGCCGCCCGAGTTTGCCATCAGTGCCGCGCAAGATGTACTGGCCGCTTTGCCGCAAATGCCGGTTTACGCCCGAGTGGATGGTACATTGGTCGGCGA
The DNA here is from genome assembly GCF_041433235.1 of Neisseria sp. 27098_8_112. Classification (NCBI taxonomy): domain Bacteria; kingdom Pseudomonadati; phylum Pseudomonadota; class Betaproteobacteria; order Neisseriales; family Neisseriaceae; genus Neisseria; species Neisseria sp. 27098_8_112. Next base: position 5,512 of record NZ_JAPWBB010000014.1, read on the forward strand.
CACATTCCTGCTCAATGAGTTGGAACTCATCGAGCCCGCCCTGTATTTGCACACCAGCGAAGGCGCGACGGAACGCTTTGCCCGAGTGTTGGCGCAGTTGCTTGGGCAACATTCATCAACCTGAATTAATATAATTAAAAAGCTTCAGGCCGTCTGAAAACCATCCTTCAGACGGCCTGAAGCTTTTTTAAAACAAGATTTGCGTGTTTGTATTTTTCAATAATGTGCCATTTGTCGATTGTGTCATTTTAATTGTTGCAGTCTTAATTGATGGTTGATTAACTTTCATTTGGCATTTTATCTCGGCCGCAGCCTTTATTTTTAGCGGATTGTAAACAATCTGACCGGTCTAAATAGATATCTTTTTAGGGTAAAACCTCAAAAATCTTTTTAAAAAGAAAGATATTGTCTTATTGAATATTCTGTGCTGAAATTACATGACACTACAAAAAGTAGTGCATAAAAAATAAAACAGACAAAGGAGAAAGCCATGCAATTGTTTTTAGACAATCTCAAAGCCTTTTTCGAAACCATCAGCGGCTGGGTCTGGGGACCTATTATGTTGATGCTGCTGGTCGGTACGGGCATTTTGCTGACCGTTTTGCTGAAAGGCTTGCAGTTCACCATGTTGGGTTATGCGCTGAAACAGGCGTTTGTGCCGTCAAAGAAGCATGAAAACGGCGAAGATCACGAAGGCGATATTTCCCATTTCGCGGCGTTGATGACTGCGCTGTCCGCCACCATCGGCACGGGTAACATCGCCGGTGTGGCGACTGCGGTGGTAACCGGCGGCCCGGGCGCGGTATTTTGGATGTGGATGACCGCCATTTTCGGTATGGCCACCAAATACGGCGAGGGCGTGTTGGCGGTGAAATACCGCGTCACCAATTCCAAAGGCGAAATGTCCGGCGGCCCGATGTATTACATCGAAAAAGGCTTGGGCAAAAACTGGAAATGGATGGCCGTCGCATTTGCCCTGTTCGGCACATTCGCTTCCTTCGGTATCGGCAGCTCGGTACAGTCCAACTCGGTTGCGCAGGCAGTACAAACCAGCTTCGGCATCGAACCTGCCTACACCGGCGTGATATTGACCGTATTAACGGCCATCGTGCTTTTGGGCGGCATTAAGGGCATTGCCAAAGCCGCGTCCTTTATCGTGCCTGCCATGGCAGTGTTTTATGTAGTGGGCGGTATTGCCATTATCGTGATTAATTCCGATGTATTGATGCCCGCCGTCAAACTGATTTTCTCCGATGCGTTTAGCGCGCAAGCTGTGGCCGGCGGTGCCATCGGTACAGTCATCCGCTACGGTGTGGCGCGCGGCGTGTTCTCCAACGAGGCGGGTATGGGTTCTGCGCCGATTGCCGCCGCCGCCGCGAAAACCGACCACCCCGTCCGTCAGGCTTTGGTTTCCATGACCGGTACTTTTTTGGACACCATTGTTGTCTGCTCGATTACCGGTATCGTGTTGGTCATGGGTTTGCTCGGCGCAGGTGGCGAGTTTGTGAAACCTGAATTGAGCGGCGCGGCGCTGACAACCGTCACTTTCCAAAAAATGCTGCCCGGTATCGGCGGCTGGATTGTCACCATCGGCCTGATTTTCTTTGCCTACTCAACCATTCTTGGCTGGTGTTATTACGGCGAGAAATGCGCGGTTTATGTCTTCGGTGAGAAGTTTGCCGGTTTGTACCGCGTGGGTTACGTCTCTTCCGTCATGCTGGGTACCGTGTTGAGCCTTGATTTGGTGTGGCTGGCTTCGGACACATTCAACGGCTTGATGGCATTGCCCAACCTGATTGCGCTTTTGTTGATGGCGAAAGTCATCGTCAATGAAACGCGCGACTTCAAACAAAAAATCAAAAACGGCGAATTGCCGCATTAATATCCAAGGCCGTCTGAACCTGAACATTCAGACGGCCCGATGGATATCAGTTTGTTTTGAAAAAAGTCAGAGGAGGAGAAAAATGAAAGTGCTTGTTTTAGGTGCTGGTGTTGCCGGCGTATCTTCCGCGTGGTATCTGGCAGAAGCAGGACATGAAGTAACGGTCATCGACCGCGCCGAGGGCGTGGCAATGGAAACCAGTTTTGCCAACGCGGGCCAGCTTTCCTACGGCTATACCACGCCATGGGCTGCACCCGGTATCCCGACCAAAGCACTTAAATGGCTGTTTAAAAGCCATCCGCCTTTACTGTTTCGTCCTGACGGCAGCCTGTATCAAATCGAATGGCTGTGGCAGATGCTGCAAAACTGCACGGCAGCGCGCTATCAAATCAATAAAGAGCGCATGGTCAGGATTTCCGAATACAGCCGTGAAATGTTCTGCCGTTTTGAAGCGCAAACCGGCATGAATTTTGAAGGGCGCAAAAAAGGGACGTTGCAGATTTTCCGTCAGGCTAAAGAAGTCGAAGCGGCAGAACAAGACATTGCCGTTTTGGAACGCTACGGCGTACCGTACCGCCGTCTGAAGCCCGAAGAATGCGCAGAATTTGAGCCTGCGCTGGCACGCGTTACCACCAAAATTGCCGGCGGCCTGCACCTGCCTGCAGACGCGACCGGCGACTGCCACCTCTTCACTGAAAACCTATACAAATTGTGTCAGGAAAAGGGCATACAGTTCCATTTCAACCAAACTATCAGCCGCATCGACCACAATGGTTTGCGCATCAAAGCCATTGAAACCGAAACAGGGCGGTTTGAAGCAGATGCCGTTGTCTGCGCGCTCGGCTGCTTCAGCAGGACGGTTTTGGCGCAGTTGGATCTCAACCTGCCCATTTATCCCGTCAAAGGCTATTCCTTGACCCTGCCGGTCACAAATTCAGACGGCGCGCCGGTTTCCACCGTTTTAGATGAAAGTTACAAAGTTGCCATCACGCGCTTTGACAACAGAATCCGCGTCGGCGGCATGGCGGAATTGTCGGGCTACGAAATCAAACTGCCCGAAAAACGCCGCGAAACCTTGGCTTTGGTCGTCAACGATTTGTTCCCAGAAGGCGGCGATTTGAGCCAGGCATTGTTCTGGAGCGGCCTCAGACCGATAACGCCCGACAGCACGCCGTTAATCGGCCGCACCCGCTTTGAAAACTTATTCCTGAATACCGGCCACGGCACTTTGGGCTGGACCATGTCGCTGGGCTCGGCAAAATTGACCGCCGATATCGTGAGCGGCAAAGACACCGAAATCCGCAGCGACGACTTGAGCCTGTCGCGCTATCAGGCTTAAGCTGGAAAGCGATAAGGTTTAGCGATATTTCAAACTTAAGGGCCGTCTGAAAATTATTTTTCAGACGGCCTTTTGTTTCAAAATCCGTGTACCTAATCAATAAAATAAATAATAACTATTATCATATGCATTAAAAAGTGTTAGTCTGAACCTGTCCCAGCTTTTAGCGCAGGTCTTCTTATGCCCGATTTTTCGATGTCCAATTTGGCCGTTGCCTTTTCCATCACGTTGGCTGCCGGTTTGTTTACCGTATTAGGCAGCGGCTTGGTGATGTTTTCCAAAACGCCCAATCCGCGTGTGTTGTCGTTTGGTTTGGCATTTGCCGGCGGTGCGATGGTGTATGTTTCCCTGACGGAGATTTTCAGTAAGTCCAGCGAGGCGTTCACTGAAATTTATGATAAAGACCACGCGTTTGCGGCGGCGACCATGGCATTTTTGGCCGGTATGGGCGGCATTGCGCTGATTGACCGCCTGGTGCCGAACCCGCATGAAACTTTAGACGCTCAAGACCCGTCGTTTCAAGAAAGCAAACGCCGCCATATTGCGCGAGTCGGCATGATGGCGGCGTTTGCGATTACGGCGCACAATTTCCCCGAAGGCTTGGCGACGTTTTTTGCCACCTTGGAAAATCCGGCGGTCGGGATGCCTTGGGCCTTGGCGATTGCCATCCATAATATTCCGGAGGGCATTTCCATTGCCGCGCCGGTTTATTTTGCCACTCGAAGCCGTAAGAAAACGGTATGGGCGTGCCTGCTATCCGGCTTGGCCGAGCCTTTGGGGGCGGCTTTGGGCTATTTGATTTTGCAGCCGTTTTTGTCGCCTGCCGTGTTTGGTTCGGTATTCGGCGTGATAGCCGGCGTGATGGTGTTTTTGGCATTGGACGAGCTACTGCCGGCCGCCAAGCGCTATTCAGACGGCCATGAAACCGTTTACGGCCTGACAACAGGAATGGCGGTAATTGCCGTCAGCCTGGTATTGTTCCGTTTTTAAAACCCGTATGCCAAAGGCCGTCTGAAATGATTCAGACGGCCTTTTTGCGTTATAATCCGCACATCAAAAATAACCTTAATTTCACAAAGTTCCATCATGTTAGACAAATACAATCCAGCCGAAATCGAATCCAAACATTATCAAAACTGGGAAGAGCAGGGCTATTTCCAACCTGATATGGATTTGACGAAACCGTCTTTCTCCATCCAACTGCCGCCGCCCAATGTAACCGGCACGCTGCACATGGGCCATGCCTTCAACCAAACCATCATGGACGGCCTGACCCGCTACTACCGCATGAAAGGCTGCAATACCGCCTGGATTCCCGGCACCGACCACGCGGGTATCGCCACGCAAATCGTGGTCGAGCGTCAGCTTGCCGCACAAAACGTGTCCCGTCATGACTTGGGCCGCGAAAAATTCTTGGAAAAAGTGTGGGAATGGAAAGAAGTTTCCGGCGGTACGATTACCCAACAAATGCGCCGCGTGGGCTGCTCTGCCGACTGGACGCGCGAGTATTTCACGATGGACGACGTGCGTGCCGAAACCGTGACCGAAGTGTTTGTGCGCCTGTTTGAGCAAGGCTTGATTTACCGCGGCAAACGCTTGGTAAACTGGGATCCGGTATTGGGTACGGCAGTATCTGATTTGGAAGTGGAAAGCGTGGAAGAACAAGGCTCTATGTGGCACATCCGCTATCCGCTGGCGGACAATCCTGCCGAAGCCGTTATCGTGGCGACCACCCGCCCCGAAACGCTGCTGGGCGACGTGGCCGTTGCCGTCAATCCCGAAGACGAACGGTACACCCACTTAATCGGCAAAGAATTAATCCTGCCGCTGACCGGCCGCACTATCCCCGTGATTGCCGACGAATACGTTGAAAAAGACTTCGGTACCGGCTGCGTGAAAATCACGCCTGCGCACGACTTCAACGACTACGAAGTCGGCAAACGCCACGACACGCGCCTGATTAATGTGTTCGACTTGGAAGCCAAAGTGCTGGCAAACGCCGAAGTGTTCAACTTCAAAGGCGAAGCGCAACAAGGCTTTGCCCTGCCTGAAAAATACGCAGGTTTAGACCGCTTTGCCGCGCGCAAACAAATGGTTGCCGATTTGCAGGAACAAGGTTTCTTGGTCGAAATCAAACCGCACACGCTGATGACGCCGAAAGGCGACCGCACCGGCTCAGTGATTGAACCGATGCTGACCAGCCAATGGTTTGTCGCCATGTCCGCCACGCCAAACGGCGGCGAGCCTGACAGCGAGTTCAAAGGCTTGAGCCTCGCCGACAAAGCCAAAAAAGCTGTCGACAGCGGCGCAGTACGCTTTATCCCTGAAAACTGGGTCAACACCTACAACCAATGGATGAACAACATCCAAGACTGGTGTATCTCGCGCCAACTGTGGTGGGGGCATCAAATCCCTGCGTGGTACGACAACGAAGGCAATGTGTATGTCGCCCGCAATCAGGAAGAAGCCGAAAAACAAGCCGGCAAAACCGGTTTGACCCGCGAAGAAGACGTATTGGACACATGGTTCTCCTCCGCGCTCGTGCCGTTCTCCACACTCGGCTGGCCGTCTGAAACCGACGAACTCAAAGCCTTCCTGCCGTCTAATGTCTTGGTCACCGGCTACGAAATCATCTTCTTCTGGGTGGCGCGCATGATTATGATGACCACCCACTTCACCGGCAAAGTACCGTTTAAAGACGTGTACATCCACGGCATCGTGCGCGACCACGAAGGCAAAAAAATGTCCAAATCCGAAGGCAACGTCATCGACCCTGTGGATTTGATCGACGGTATCGACTTGGAAAAACTGCTGGTAAAACGCACGACCGGCCTGCGCAAACCTGAAACCGCGCCGAAAGTGGAAGAAGCAACCAAAAAACTCTTCCCCGAAGGCATTCCGAGCATGGGCGCGGACGCATTGCGCTTCACCATGGCGAGCTACGCCAGCCTCGGCCGCAGCGTCAACTTCGACTTCAAACGCGCCGAAGGCTACCGCAACTTCTGTAATAAATTGTGGAACGCAACCAACTTCGTGTTGATGAACACCGAAGACAAAGACTGCGGTCAAGACGAAATGCAGCCGTTGGCGTTTACCTTCGCCGACCAATGGATTATCGGCAAACTGCAACAGGCCGAAGCCGCCGTTGCCGAAGCCTTTGAAACCTACCGCTTCGACCTTGCCGCGCAAACGCTGTACGAATTTGTATGGAACGAATATTGCGACTGGTACATCGAGCTGGCAAAAGTGCAAATCCAAACCGGCTGCCCGACAACCCAGCGCACCACACGTCGCACTCTCGTGCGCGTACTCGAAACCATCCTGCGCCTGCTGCACCCAATCATGCCGTTCATTACCGAAGAGCTGTGGCAGGTTGTTGCGCCTCTGGCGAATGCCAAAACCGCCGACAGCATCATGTTGGCCGCCTATCCGCAAGTCGATAAAGAACAAATCGTTCAGACGGCCTTCGACAAAATGGCCGCATTGAAAGACTTAGTGGAAGAAGTGCGCAAACTGCGCGGCGAAATGGGTATCGCGCCAAACGTCAAAGCACCGCTCTTCGTCGAAGGCAGCGCAGAACTCGAAGGCCTGCTCAAATACCTGCCGTCGCTGACCCGACTGACCGAAGCCAAGCTGGTGGACAGCCTGCCTGAAGCGGAAGACGCACCTGTCGCCGTCTGCAACGGCGCGCGCCTGATGTTGAAAGTCGAAATCGACAAAGCCGCCGAAACCGCCCGTTTGAGCAAAGAAGCCGAGAAACTGCAAAAAGTCTTGGACAAACTCAATGCCAAACTCTCCAAACCCGGCTACACCGAAAAAGCCCCGGCGCATTTGGTGGAAAAAGACAAAGCCGATTTGGCGGAATTGGAAGACAAAATGGCGAAAGTGCAAACTCAGTTGGCGAAGTTGAAAGACTGATTTTGATTGAATAGACAAGGCCGTCTGAAACTTAAATTTCAGACGGCTTCATCAAAAGGAAATCAAATAATGGACTTCATCGTACCTATATTGTTCATCGTCGCCATCGTCGTACTTCATATTTATACCTGCTTTACCGAAGCCGTCCACCTCAACAAATGGCGGTCATGGCTGATTATTCTACTATTGATTCTGACTGGCACTTGGTTTATCTATTTTGTCAGTCGTACTGCACTGATGAAGCTGGGTGTCCAGCTGGTGCTGATTGCCGGTCTCGTGATTTATATTTCTTGAACATCCGCCTGCAGTGAAATACTCGCAAAGGCCGTCTGAAAATGCAGCTTCAATGTCGTTGCAACTTTTCAGACGGCCTCTTTGTAAGAAAGGAAAAAAATGTCTGAACATCGCTACTATATAGTTCCTGTATCTCCCGTAGGGGAGAAAAAAAAGAAGCTTGCAGAACAGATCCGAAATTATATGCTGGAGCAAGGTTGGATTTATCCTGAGTTGCAAGAAGTTTTTTATTATGGAGAACTAGGTTATACGTTTACCAATAAAGGAATTATTGAATTTTTAGGTGAAAAAAATGCCCAATATTCCCATGGTGTCTACTTCCAGATTGAAGATGAACCGACGCTGTTCACTGCTTTGGAAAACTTTGGAGAAGGCGAGCTTGTTTGTCCGCATTGCAGTCAACATTATGCTCGAGGTGAAGAGATGAATATAGAAGAGCTATTGCCTTCGTTTGATTTTGATGACGAAGGTGGCCATCTCACTTGTTCTGTTTGTGGAACTGAAGATTTGTATTATTGCTTTTTACCGTCGAATACCACTGATGCCGATATGGCTTATTCCGATTTTGCTGTTGTTTTCCCGGATGTTTGCAAAGTGTCATCTAGCAGCTTGTGCAAGAAAATTGCTGAATTTGCAGGCATCCCTTGTGTGACTATACACGAGGTCTCTTAATTGTTCTTGATAATAACAAAGGCCGTCTGAAACTTAAATTTCAGACGGCCTTTTTCTTTTTCTCAATCCATCAAATTCAATCAAACCAAACGATCTGACTTTCATCCACGCTGATGCGGATTTCCTGTCCGGTTTGCGGTTTGTCCGTATCGTGGTCGGCGTGGGGATACCAAATCAAATCGCCGTATTGCGGATGGGCGAGGGTGAGGCGTGTGCCTTCGGCGAGGGGGACGGCTTCGCTGATGCGGACGGCTGTGCCGTTCGGGTTGAATCGGATGGCGTGTTGGGGGATGTAGCGTGTGTCGTCGGTGTTGGCCAAACCGAGCAGCAGGGCGGCTTGGGCGTTGAAGGGGCGGCGGATAAGGGTTTCCGGCGTGCCGTGTTGGAGGATGCGGCCTTCGTGCATGATGGCGATGGTGTCGGCCATGGTGCAGGCTTCCTCGGCGGAGTGGGTCACGAGGATGGCGGGGATGTTTTGACTGCGGATGCGTTCGGCGGTCAGGGTGCGCAGGTGGTGGCGCAGGTGGGTGTCGAGGCTGGAGAAGGCTTCGTCCAAGAGCAACAGTGACGGGCGCGTGATGAGGGCGCGTGCGAGGGCGAGGCGTTGCTGTTCGCCGCCGGAGAGGCTTTCGGGTTTGCGTTGCGCTTCGTGTTCCAAACCGATGTCGCGCAAGGCTTGCATGGATTGTTCTTCGATTTCGGCTTTGGGCAGGCGGCGCATTTTGAGGCCGAAGCCGACGTTGTCGAGGGCGGTTAAATGCGGCAAAAGGGCGTAGTCTTGAAACATCAGCGAGATATTGCGCTTTTCAGACGGCATGTCAGTGATGTTGTCGCCGTTGAGCCAGACTTCGCCGCTGTCGGGACGCACCAGGCCGACGATGGTTTTGAGCAGGGTGGATTTGCCGCAGCCGGAGCGGCCGAGTACGGCGAGGATTTCGCCTGCTTCGACGTTTAGGTTGATGTCTTGGGCAACGGTTTTGCTGCCGAAGCGTTTGTTGATGTTTTTGAGTTGCAACATGGTTTCAGACGGCCTTTAAAAATGGGGTCGGCAACGGATGCTGTCGAGCCATGCGGACAGCGGATGTTTGGGGTCGATCAGGCCGTATCGCCGGCAGGCTTCGATCGTGACCAGCTGGGCATCGTCCATCATGTGTCTGCCCAACATGGCATCGAGCAGGGTGGGGATGTCCATCAGTTCAAAACCGGCGACTTCGCCGTCTTGGTTGGTGGGTTGGAAGCCTTCGGGCAGTACGATGTCGAAGATATACAGGATTTCGTTGTGGACACCGCGATTAACGGGGCGCAAACTATATATTTGGGCAGTCGGTCGGATATGGGGTGTCAGAGAAGCGGGAATACCAGCTTCTTCTTCGCCCTCGCGGCAGACGGCTTCAGACGGCCTCTCGCCGCTGCTGATACCGCCTCCGGTCAGATTGTCGAGTTTGTTCGGATCGACGGCTTTGTGCGGACTGCGGCGGCCTATCCAAAAGCGCAAACCGTCTTCTGTTTCGACCAATCCGTTCAAATGCACTGCCTGACTCATCAGGCCGAACGGACGGAAGGCGGCGCGTTCGAGTGCGCATAAAGGCCGGCCCGACTGGTCGCAAATGTCGAACTTTTCACCGCGCCAACCCTTGAGCCAACCGCACTCGCGCCATTGTCGCGCCAGTGTTTGCAAACTGTCGCCCATTTCTGCCCAGCTGTCGGTTTTCAAGTTCAGGCCGTCTGAAAGGGTCGACTGCCTGCCTGTCCAATCTTGCCCGAGGCGTTCGCGCCATAACGGGTTCAGACGGCCTAAAGGCAGACCGTTGAGATACAGAATACACCAATCGTCGGATGCGCCATAGCTTGTTTGCGCCCAATCCCACAATTCGTCGTGGACATCGGGTGTGAATACCTGTTCAAAACGGAAAGACTGAGACATGGCGCATCCTCCAAAAGAACTAAAGATACGTCGATTTTAGCCGTTTACGGCGAATTTGCAAAACAACCGCACTACCCGAAAACCGCTATAATAGAGTAAACCATCCGAAACGAGCACATCATGAGCGAATTGAGCGAAATCCTCGCCTATAACCAACATTTCGTCGAAACGGGCGAATACGAAAAATATTTCACCAACAAATACCCCGGCCGCGAGCTGGCCATCCTTTCCTGCATGGACGCACGCATTATCGAGCTGCTGCCCAATGCCTTGGGCTTGAAAAACGGCGATGCCAAGCTCATCAAAAACGCCGGCGCGCTGGTGACCCACCCTTGGGGTTCGGTGATGCGCAGTTTGTTGGTGGCCGTATTTGAACTCAAAGTCAAAGAAATCATGGTCATTGCCCACCATGACTGCGGTATGCGCGGACTACACGCCGAAGAGTTCCTCCAACGCGTACACGACAGCAATATCCCCGACGACCGCATCGAAACCCTGCGCAATGCCGGTATTGATTTGGACGGCTGGCTGACCGGTTTTGACAACGTCGAAGACAGCGTGCGCCATACCGTCGAACTGATTCGCAAACATCCGCTGATGCCCGACAACATCGCCATCCACGGCCTGGTCATCCACCCGACCACAGGCAAGCTCAACCTGATTGTTGACGGCAGCCTGCCTGCTTCAGACGGCCAAAACATCTAACGCAGACACCACCACGAAATGAAAAACATCGGATTATTCGGCGGCACGTTTGACCCCATCCACAACGGCCACCTCCACATCGCCCGCGCTTTCGCCGACGAAATTGGTTTGGATCTCGTCGTCTTCTTGCCTGCAGGCGACCCGTACCACAAAGACAGTACGCGCACGCCGGCACAAGAGCGCCTCAATATGGTCGAACTCGCCATCGCCGACGAGCCGAAATTCGCCGCCAGCGACTGTGACATCGTTCGCGACGGCGCGACTTATACGTTTGACACCGTCCAAATCTTCCGCCAGCAGTTTCCCCGCGCGCAACTGTGGTGGCTGATGGGCAGCGACAGCCTGATGCAGTTGCACACATGGAAAAAATGGCAAACCCTCGTGCGCCAGACCCATATCGCCATCGCCATGCGACAGGGCGACAACCTCAACAAAACCCCGCGCGAATTGCACGCATGGCTCGGCGAAGCCCTGCAAAACGGCAGCGTCCGCATCCTCAACGCGCCGCTGCACAACACCAGCTCCACCCAAATCCGTGCCGATCTCGCCAAAACGCACCATTCAGACGGCCTGCCGCAACCGGTCGCCCAATACATCCGTCAACACAAACTCTATGAAAAATAGCGTTTATTCAGGCAGATAAGCTATAATGCCGTCTGAAAACATTTCAACTAGGAAAATAATGAACGAACAAGAATTGCAAGACCTGCAAAAAATGGTCGAAGTGGCCGTAAACGCCCTCGAAGACATTAAAGCCAAAGACATCTCTGTTTTGGAAACCCAAGACAAAACCTCCCTGTTCGCCCGCATGATTATTGCCAGCGGCGACAGCACACGCCAAGTCAAAGCACTGGCGAACAACGTTGCCGTCGATTTGAAAGAAGCCGGTTTTGAAATCCTCAGCACCGAAGGCGACAGCGGCGAATGGACGCTCGTCGACGCAGGCGACCTCGTTGTCCACGTCATGCTCCCTGCCGTGCGCGACTTCTACGACATCGACACCTTGTGGGGCGGAGAAAAACCGAGTTTCCACGCCGGTATGCAAAAACCTTGGCACGCCGCCGACTAAAACGGTTTATCCATACAAAGGCCGTCTGAAACTTGAAAGCAAGCAAGTTTCAGACGGCCTTTTGCTATAATTCCATTCTTTTCACATTATTTAATTCATTGCACCATCATGCCGCATCCCGATTTCGCCCAAACCCTCTCCAAAGACCGCCATTTTCTGCGATCTGCCTTTAAAAACCCCAAAAAATACGGCGGCTTGGCCAAGGTTGAGGAAAAATACAAAAAATCGTACGATCTCTATCTGCAACGCCTGTCCAAACTGCCCAGGCCCGAATTCGACAACACCCTGCCCGTTCACGAAAAACTCGACGAAATCAAAAAAGCCATTGCCGAGAATCAGGTAACGATTATTTGCGGCGAAACCGGTTCGGGCAAAACCACGCAGCTGCCCAAGATTTGTTTGGAACTCGGGCGCGGGGCGGCAGGATTGATCGGGCATACCCAGCCACGCCGTTTGGCCGCGCGCTCCGTGGCGGAGCGGATTGCCGAAGAGCTGAAATCCGAAATCGGCAGCGCGGTCGGCTATAAAGTGCGCTTTACCGACCATACTTCGCGCGATGCCTGCGTCAAGCTGATGACCGACGGCATCCTGCTGGCGGAAACCCAGACCGACCGTTATCTCGCCACCTACGATACGATTATCATCGACGAAGCGCACGAACGCAGCCTGAACATCGACTTCCTCTTGGGCTATTTGAAACAGCTCCTGCCGCGCCGCCCCGATTTGAAAGTCATCATCACCTCGGCAACGATAGACGCAGAACGCTTCTCCCAACACTTCAATGGCGCCCCCGTTTTAGAAGTAAGCGGGCGTACCTATCCCGTCGAAATCCTCTACCGACCGCTGACCAGCAAAGACGAAGACGACGCAGAAGTCGAGCTGACCGATGCGATTGTCGATGCAGCGGACGAATTGGCGCGATATGGCGAAGGCGATATTTTGGTATTCCTGCCGGGCGAGCGCGAAATCCGCGAAGCGGCAGAAGCCCTGCGCAAATCCACGCTGCGCCGCAACGACGAAATCCTGCCCCTGTTCGCACGCCTGTCGCACGCCGAACAGCACAAAATCTTCCACCTTTCAGGCGCAAAACGCCGCATCGTGCTGGCAACCAACGTTGCCGAAACTTCACTCACCGTACCGGGCATCAAATACGTCATCGACACCGGCCTCGCGCGCGTCAAACGCTATTCCGCACGGGCAAAAGTGGAACAGCTTCATGTAGAGAAAATCTCCCAAGCCGCCGCCCGCCAACGCTCCGGCCGCTGCGGCCGCGTCTCCGCAGGCGTATGTATCCGACTGTTTTCAGAAGAAGATTTCAACAGCCGCCCCGAATTCACCGACCCGGAAATCGTCCGCAGCAACCTCGCCGCCGTCATTCTGCGCATGGCAGCGTTGAAACTTGGCGACGTGGCGGCATTCCCGTTTTTAGAAATGCCCGATTCGCGGTATATCAATGATGGATTTCAGGTGTTGTTGGAATTGGGGGCGGTGGAGGAGATGGGGTCAAAACTTTTCAGGTAGCCTGAAAACCCTGATGTCAATAACGCATGAAAAATAAGCGGATTTATCCAAATGAAATATTTTGCATTATCTAGGATATAACTATATAAAGAGCAAATTGTATAAGTACATAAAAGGAATAATTATGCTATCTAACAAACCATCAAATTTAGAATTAGATTTTTATTATGATGAAACCAATAATATCAGGAAATTTTATTTAACTAGTAATAAACCAAATTACATAAACAGTGAAGCAACACCATTTATTTTGGGTGGAATTGCTACTCAAAAATTATTATCCAACAACAAAGATTTTAATAATTCTGTAAATAATTTATATAAAAACTGGGGCATACAGAATACACAGAAAGAAGTAAAATTTAGACATATAGCAACAGGAGATTTTCCTGCTATGCTTACATCTAAAAAATTGAACAATCTACTTGATTTATTAAGTATAGATGATATTTTTATTCATTTCCAAGTAATAGATGTTGTTCACTGGTCTTTAATAGATATTATAGAAAGTATAACGGCGGCTAGAGTTTGTGAAAAGTATTTTTGGTTGGACGTCCATATTTTTGATGAAGTTAAAGCATTATTAACAGAAATTGCTCGTACTTATAAATCAGAATTTTTTCAGGAATTATTTAAAATTGGTTACCCTGATGTAATCAATAATAAAGATGATTTTATATACTTACTAAAAAGATATTTATGTAAATTTGCTAAAAGTGAAAAATATCAAAATAGCCCCATAAACCCCTTATTATTAAAGATTACTTGGGATATATTTAATGAGTTTGAGAAAGTCGATGTAAAGAACGATGCATTTTGTTTTTTAGATGGTGAATTATATCATGAACTAATTGATAAATTTGACCATTTTTATCTATTTCCTATTGAACAACTACCAAAGTCATATCATTATTTTGATGAAGAAAAACAGGTCATGGAGCGGTTGAAAGAATATCCAAACAAATATTTAAACTATGAATTTGTTAAATCTGATAATAACAAACTGATTCAATTGGCAGATATTGTAGTTGGCTTTTTGAGATGCTTGCTTAATTATGTATCAAGTATTGATTATTGCGATATTGAAACAAATTATCAGAATTTTAATGAGCAACAGAAAAAATGTTTGCAAAAATTCTTTGCAATTTATGAAAAATCCGTACAAAAAGATGACAAGATGGTAATTTTCACTTGGTCAATATTTGATTTTTTCAAATTTAATGTACTAAGAGATTTGTGCAAAACAGATAATAAACATTTTCCAAAATAATTAGCGTATGAACAGATTCTATCCTTGTGCATACTGAACTATTTAATTTCCCTACACCATGCAAAACACCCCCCCCCCCAACACGCCGTCTGAAAACCTTTCAGGCAGCCCCAAACCCCGCTACCGCCTGACCAAACTCGGCGAACAAATGGCGCGCCTGCCTATCGACCCGAAAATTGCGCGCATTTTGCTGGCGGCGAAGAAACACGACTGCATGGCGGAAATATTGGTGATTGCGTCCGCGCTGTCGATCCAAGACCCGCGCGAACGGCCGTTGGAAGCGCGCGATGCTGCCGCCAAGGCGCACGAGCGTTTTACCGACAAGCAATCCGACTTTCTTGCCTATCTGAATATTTGGGACAGCTTCCAGCGTGAGCGTGACAAAGGTTTATCCAACAAGCAGCTGGTGCAATGGTGTCGTCAATATTTCCTGTCGCACCTGCGTATGCGCGAGTGGCGCGAGCTACACCACCAGCTTGCCCAAACCGCGATTGAAATGGGTTTGACCACCAAAGAAGCCGCGTTTCGACAACCTCCTTCCCAAGAGCAATTAAGGCCGTCTGAAAGCCAAGGCGACCAAGATTTGGCGGCCAAACTCAAACAAAAACAACTGGACAAGAAACAACACCGCGCCCAAATCCGCGCCGCCAAAGAAGCCGGCTACGAACAAATCCACCGCGCCCTGCTCACCGGCCTCATCGCCAACGTCGGCATGAAATCGCCCGACGGCAACGACTACACCGGCGCGCGCGGCAGCCGCTTCCACCTTTTCCCCGCCTCAGCCCTGTTCAAAGCCAAACCTAAATGGGTGATGGCGGCAGAATTGGTTGAAACCACGCGCCTTTACGCGCGCGACGTCGCCGTTATCCAGCCCGAATGGATCGAGCAGGAAGCGCCGCACCTCGTCCGCTATCATTATTTCGAGCCGCATTGGGAGCAAAAACGCGGCGAAGTCGTCGCCAGCGAACGTGTTACGCTTTACGGCCTGACCGTATTGCCGCGCCGCCCCGTGTCTTACGGCAAAGTTGCGCCCGAAGAAGCGCGCGAAATCTTTATCCGCGGCGCATTGGTGGCGCAGGAAAGCAATCTTCAGATGGCCTTTTTTGCCCACAATAAAAAGCTGATTAAAGAAATTACCGAACTCGAACACAAATCGCGTAAGCAAGACGTATTGGTCGACGACGAAGCCCTGTTTGCGTTTTATAACGAACGGCTGCCCGAGCTGGTGTGGAAAGACGCGAAAGGCGGCGTTTGGGGAAGCGAAGAGGGCGGACAAACCCAGTCGGACAAGACAGCCGGACAAAACGGACAAGCAAACCAGCGCAATGCAGGGCGTGTGGCGCAAGCCGCGCACGCGGATTCCAAAGATGCGGACAACCGCGAGCGTGAACCGAGTTCACATACCCGACAAAATGTTTCAGACGACCCCAAACCTAAAAAGCAGCCTGCATCTCAAAAAGGCCGTCTGAAACCATTGCCCCTTGCCGATATCCGCACCTTTGAAGCCTGGCTCAAAACCGCCGAGCGCGACAATCCGCGCCTGCTGTTCCTCAGCCGCGACGATTTGATGCAACACGCCGCCGCGCACATTACCGAAGAGCAGTTCCCCAAATTCTGGCAAACCGCAGACGGCAAATTCAAACTCAGCTACCGCTTCGAGCCGCACCATCCGCTCGACGGCGTGACCATGACCGTGCCGCTGACCATCCTAAACCGCCTGCACGCGCCGTCGCTCGAATGGCTGGTGCCCGGGATGTTGCGCGAAAAAATCCAGTTGCTGATTAAAGCACTGCCGAAGCAAATCCGCCGCATTTGCGTGCCCGTACCCGATTTCATCACCAAATTCCTCGAAAGCAATCCCGACCGCCAAGCCGCCATCATTCCCCAGTTGGCACACTTTATCGCCAAAAGCGCCGGCGATATGCGGATTCTCGAGCAAATCGACCAAGACGCATGGGCGGCGCAAGAATTGCCCGAACACTGCTATCTGAATCTGCGCATTATCGACGACGGCGGACAAGAGCTTGCCGGCGGCCGCAAACTGCACGAATTGCAACAACAACTCGGCCAAGCCGCCGCCGTTACCTTCCGCGACAACACCCAAGAATTTGAGCGCGACAACGTTACCGCATGGGACATCGGCACCCTGCCCGAATCCATCAAATTCGCACGCGGCAAGCAACAGCTCACCGGCTATCTCGGCCTGCAAAAAGAAAAAGACGGCCGCATCGCCCTGCGCCTGTTTGACACCACAGAAGCCGCCGAACAGGCACACCGTCAAGGCGTGATCGAATTGATGAAGCTGCAATTAAAAGAGCAGGTAAAAGATTTGAACAAAGGCATTCAAGGCTTTACCCAAGCCGCCATGCTGCTCAAACACATCAACGCCGACACCTTGCGCGACGACCTCACCCAAGCCGTCTGCGACCGCGCCTTTATCGGCGAAGACGAGCTGCCGCGCAGCGAAAAAGCCTTCAAAGAGCAAATCAAACGCGCCCGCAGCCGCCTGCCCGCCGTCAAAGAAGCCCTCAGCCGCTACCTGCAGGAAACTGCAGCCGCCTACGCCGAACTCAACAGCAAACTCGGCAAACACCCGCTCACCCACCTCCTGCGACAACGCCTGCAAACCCTGCTCGCCGCCGGCTTTGCCACCCACACCCCGTGGGCACAATGGCCGCGCCTCCCCATCTACCTCAAAGCCATGGCCCTGCGCCTCGAAAAATACAGCAGCAACCCATCACGAGATGCTGCCCGCGAAGCTGACATACAGGAATTGGAACAAATGTGGCAGGATAAGGTACAATCATTTTTGAAACAAAACCAACCTGTTTCAGACGACCTTGCCGCATTTAAATGGATGATTGAAGAATTAAGAGTGTCACTGTTCGCGCAGGAGTTGAAGACGCCGTATCCGGTGTCGGTGAAGAGGTTGATGAAGGAGTGGGAGAGGATATAAATGTTGGTATTCAGCGAGATGAATTTTATTACCCATATAGCAGGTTAGTATTAGTATTATTTTAAATTTAAATTAATAATCTATAATTTTTTATAAAAATTTAATTATTAAATTATATAAAGGAATGGATTAAATATGAAAGCAATCTCTCAAATTAAAGATGGCCGTATTGATGCTTGGAATTTCTTACTTGAAATATCAATAGGTGAATACCTAAATCTTGTTAACGATGTAATTGATAAAAATGATTTTCAACGTAAGCGGGTTCGTTCATCTAAAACGGTATATGCTTTATTGAAGGAAGATTTAAAGCTTGGCTGCATTATTCCTCCTTTAGTTATTGCATTATCTAATACTGCCAAGACTGATTTAAATATGGAAAATATCTCCTCTTATGTTCGTGAAAATAAAAAAGACTTATTAATATTAGATGGACTACAAAGAACGCTAACAATTAAAGATCTATTAAATGAATTATCTGAGGATTCAATAGCATTAGACAAAGTCAAAAATCACAAAATTAGATTAGAACTATACGTAGGCATTAATCGATTAAGTATTTTGTATAGAATGTTGACATTAAATACTGGGCAAACACCCATGACGTTACGTCAGCAAATCGAAATGCTTTATATGGATTATTTGGAGCAACAAAAAATTCCACATGTATCTTTAATTAGAGAAACAGACAGTAAAACTGCCAGAAAGTTTGGAGAGTATAATTTTCATGAAATTATTGACGGGTTTAATGCTTACTTAGATAGAGAACCTTCACCAATGGTGAGATCCGATATCCTTGACAATATCAAAAGCTTAGAGAAACTATCTAAGGAAAATCAGAATATTGACTTATTCGAGTCATACATACAAGCTTATCATAAGCTGTTAGAGAAAATATTGAACCTTAGCCCTGATGATGTTACGTTACCGGATGAATATATTGAGAAAAATGATGTCTTTGATAAAACAGCATCTAGAATTTTCAGAAAACCTCAGGTGATGTCTGGATTTGGGGCTGCATTAGGAAAACTAATTGACTTTGAGGTAATTGAAAATATTGACGCTAGTGTTAGTTTAATTGATAACTTAGTGATAACTGATGCTAATGAATTCCTTGAAAAAATAAACAAATATTTAGCTGAAATAAAGAAGAAGAGTAAAAAAATTGGCACATCTCAGCGTGAATTTTTCATGATTTATTTTAGAATATTATTTAATAAGGGAACAGATTCCTATCTCAATTTGACTGATACTTGTGATGCAGCATATAAAAAATATGAACAAGAGAATTTCTAAGGTACGTCATGAAGATACAAACTAACGACATAGAGATACCAGTTTCTCTAAAATTACATCAGGAAGACAAGAAAGCCTATATTAAGCTTGATGTACATAATTATGAAAATAAGGAAATATTATTACAAGATATACCGGAAATCTTTTTTGATCACTATTGTAATGATTTTCATAATAAATATACTCTATTTGTTTTAAAAAGAGATAATTTGAAAGAAAACCAAATTACTAATATTTATTTAAAAAAGACTCCAGAAGAAAAAGAAAAGAGAATTGGCTTTATTATTCCAACAATGGCAATAGAGTCACAAGAACATGATTTTGCTGAAAATACTTATTTTTGGAAGTTTTCTAATGCTGCTCTACAAATTTTATTCAACACAAACAATAATTTTATTTTTCCCAATACTATAGATATAAGTCAAGAAAAAATATACTTAAGCGACTTATTAGGAGGAAACATAGCATTTTTGGTCATAGAAAAAAAAGACTTTGATATTTCAGAGATTTTTTCATCAATAATTAGATACGGATTTCTCCTGAGGGAAGAAAACGAAGAAAACGAAGAAAACGAAGAAAACGAAGAAAACGATAATCTTCCCAAAAAGTTAAATCTATTAAATATATCTCCTGATCTGGAAAGTGTAAAAAATCAAATTTTTAATATATTAAAAATTTATCACTTACAATCCAATAGTGCCTTTAAATTCTTTTTACTTTATCAAATAATTGAAATATTGATACAAGAAATATTTCAAAATACAAAAAATGAATTATTAGAATCATTAGAAAATCAAACAGACGTTGATAAAATTAAAGAGATACTAAGGAATTATACCTCAGAAGAAAATAGACTAGGAAAATTAGTTGATACATATGCAGTAAAAAATGGGACATTTAAAAATGAAAATATTGAAGACTTACAAAATGCTTGCAAGAACTATTTGCATGCAATTGGTTTAATATCATCTTGCGATGAAAATATAGGTATGTTCCATAATTATATATATAAAATAAGAAATACTTTATTTCATAATTTTCGCTTGCACCATGAGTCAAACAATTCAAAACTTGATAATGTAGTTAATGAACTATTAAAAATCATACCTAAAATACTATTTTCTTATAAACAAACTACCAGCAGCAAGCTGTAGCCTACATCAAACCGCGTGCGTGCCTTCAGGCACACACCCTACCTATGAATCATAAAGAGTTTGAAATTTATGCGTAGGGTGTGTGCGGTACGCACGCGGTCTTTTGAAAAAATATTCTTTCCAATCAAACCAAAGGCCGTCTGAAAGTATTTCCCAACTTTCAGACGGCCTTTTATATTCATATTTCTGTTTATTTTTCCAACCGTGCAATCAGTTCATCGGCCAAGTCCAGATAAGCTTGGGTGCCTTTGGCGTGGGCGTCGTAGGCGAGGGCGGGGAGGCCGTGGCTGGGGGCTTCGGCGAGGCGGATATTGCGGGGGATGACGGTATTGAAGAGCAGGTTGCCGAAGTGTTGTTTGAGCTGTTCGCTGACTTCGACGACGAGGCGGCTGCGGCTGTCGTACATGGTGCGGACGATGCCGGTTACGTCGAGGTCGGGGTTGATGGCTTGGCGGATTTTTCGGACGGTGGCCACTAAGTCGGAAATGCCTTCGAGGGCGTAGTATTCGCAAAGCATGGGGACGATGACGCCGTTGGCGGCGACTAGGCCGTTGAGGGTGAGCAGGGTCAGGGATGGGGGGCAGTCGATGAGGACGTAGTCGTAGTCGTCGGCAACGAGCTGCAGGGCGTTTTTGAGGCGGATTTCACGTGCGATTTCTTGGACGAGTTCGACTTCTGCGCCGGCCAGTGTGCGGTTGGCGCCTAATACGTCGTAGCCGCCTTCTTTGCTGCGGACGACGGCGTTGGGGATGTCGGTTTCGCCGAGGACGACTTGGTAAACGCCGTTTTCGATGGTGGCTTTGTTGATGCCGCTGCCTGTGGTGGCGTTGCCTTGGGGGTCGAGGTCGACGACGAGGACGCGGCGGCCTTTGGAGGCCAGGGAGGCGGCTAAGTTGACGGTGGTGGTGGTTTTGCCGACTCCGCCTTTTTGGTTGGCGACGGCGAGGATTTGTGCGCTCATGTGCTTTGCTGTCGTGTTAAGTGTGGATGGCTGGATTGTACCGTTATTCGGTATGCTTGGGTTGTTTTCAGACGGCCTTTTTGCGGATGATGACGATATGGCGTTCGGCATTGAGTTGGGGGACGTGCAATGCTTCGACTTTTTCGACGGCGACGCTTTCGGGCAGTTTGTCGATTTCTTCTTGCGGGTATATGCCTTTCATGGCCGCCCAGTAGCCGCCGTCTTTGAGGAGGTGCTCGGTCCAGTTGACGAAGTCGGCGAGTTCGGCAAAGGCGCGGCTAGTGATGACGTCGGCGCGGCAGTTGGCGGCGGCTTCTACGCGGCCGCTGATGACGCGGACGTTTTTTAGGCCGAGTTCGATGACGGCTTGTTGCAGAAAGGCGGTTTTTTTGGTGTTGGCATCGAGTAGGGTGATGTCGAGGTCGGGGCAGCAGATAGCGGTGGGTATGCCGGGCTGTCCGCCGCCAGAGCCGACGTCGAGCATGGTTTGCGCGTGTTCGATATAGGGCAGGAGGGTCAGGCTGTCGAGCAGGTGATGGCTGACGGTTTGGGCGGGATCGCGCAGGGCGGTCAGGTTGTAGGTTTTGTTCCACTTTTGCAGCAGGGCGGCATAGTCTAGGAGTTTGGCCTGTTTGGCTTCGTCGATGTCCAAACCCAGTGCCTGTATGCCGTCGCGGAGCTGTTGCGCCTGATTCATTTGTTATTCCTTATTGGTTAAAACGCGTTGGATGTAATGGTAACGGAAAGCATGCCGTCTGAAAATGTTTGTACCTGTTGAATCAACGTTTCATCTTGTGAAAGACGATGGGCTGTTCCGGCGCGCGCGTGAGCTGTTTGGGCAGGGTCAGCATGGCGATGATCCATACGGAGAGGGTGTAGTAGAACACGCCTTGTCCGCGCATACCGGCTAATGCGGCATTACCTAAGATGGCTTCAAAAATCAAGCCTGCCGCCGCCGAGGCACACGCTGCGACCCCGGCAAGGAAGATGGCGTAACGCGAATGCCGGCGCATCATTTTTTTATACGCCAGCTTAGTCAGTCCGCCGGCAATCGGCAGGTTGAGGAAGGCAAACATGCCGCAGACAAACCATGCGACGGAATCCTGCCAACCGCTTTGCCATGCCCATGCGCCGTCTTTGACCGTGACCAACAGCCCTTGGCCGTCTGAAAAGGCGATTTGCACGATATTGTGCAATATCATTGCCAGCGGCAGGGTGAGGAACATCAGTGTGACCAATAGGGGGCGGTAGGGCTTTTCTTGTGTCAGATACATGGCGGTTTGCCTTGTTGTGGGATAAGTCGAAATGATAGCAGATTGGCGGTTGATTCACGTTTGTTAGCGCTGAAATTGCTGACAAAAACGGTCAATTAAAAAAGAAATGAAAAATTCTTTTTTCTTGGCAAACGTTGGCAGATAAAGGTTAAGAAAACGTTTTCAGACGGCCTAATCTCTTATTTTTATATGAACCGAACAGAAAATCTTTGCATTTCTCCGTAAAATCTACTAAATTCTCAATAACATATTATAAAGACCTGAAATCTGGAACCCAAACCGAAACTGCCTCCCGCTATTTACGCTCGGAAACTCAGCAGGCAACAAAAGTTTCACACACTACAAAAACAAAGCAATTCCTCTGAAATCAGTTGTTTATAATGATAGATAACCACAAGGCAAACCATGCCTGACTTTAGTAGGAGTAAAACCATGGCTGAAGCAACCGATGTCGTATTAGTAGGCGGCGGCATTATGAGCGCCACTTTGGGCGTATTGCTCAAAGAACTCGAACCATCTTGGGAAATCACCCTGATCGAACGCTTGGAAGATGTAGCGTTGGAATCATCAAATGCATGGAACAACGCCGGTACGGGACACTCTGCGCTGTGTGAATTGAACTATGCGCCCCTGACTGCCGACGGCACGATCGATCCGACCCGCGCCCTCAATATTGCCGAACAATTCCATATCAGCCGCCAATTTTGGGCGACTTTGGTCGAAGAAGGCAAACTGACCGACCGCACTTTCATCAATTCCGTTCCCCATATGTCGCTGGTGATGAACGCCGACCATTGCAGTTATCTGCAAAAACGTTTCGACGTGTTCAAAAACCAAAAACTCTTTGAAAAAATGGAGTTTTCTACCGACCGCGCCAAAATTGCCGAATGGGCGCCGCTGGTTGTCAACGGCCGTGATGAAAACCAATCCATCGCCGCCAACTACTCCGCCGAAGGCACAGACGTCGATTTCGGCAGCCTGACCCGCCAGATGGTCAAATACTTGAGCGACAAAGGCGTAAAAATCAAATTTAACCGCCATGTCGACGACCTCAACCGCGAATCGGACGGCGCATGGGTGCTGAAAACCAGCAGCACCAAAGACGATGACGACCCGTTGACACTCCGCACCCGTTTCGTCTTCCTCGGTGCAGGCGGCGGCGCACTGACCCTGCTGCAAAAATCCGGTATTCCAGAAGGCAAAGGCTACGGCGGCTTTCCGGTTTCCGGCCTCTTCTTCCGCAACAGCAATCCCGAAACGGCCGCGCAACACAACGCCAAAGTGTACGGCCAAGCCTCCGTCGGCGCGCCCCCTATGTCCGTTCCGCATTTGGATACCCGCAACGTGGACGGCCAACGCCATTTGATGTTCGGCCCGTATGCAGGCTTCCGCCCCAACTTCCTCAAACAAGGCTCGCTCATGGATTTGCCGATGTCCATCCACATGGACAACCTCTACCCCATGCTCCGCGCCGGTTGGGCTAATATGCCGCTGACCAAATACCTCTTGGGCGAATTGCGTAAAACCAAAGAAGAACGCTTCACTTCGCTCTTAGAGTATTATCCGGAAGCCAATCCTGACGATTGGGAACTAATTACCGCCGGTCAGCGTGTGCAAATCATCAAAAAAGACCCGAAAAAAGGTGGCGTACTCCAATTCGGTACCGAAATCGTCGCCCATGCCGACGGCTCGCTGGCCGCATTGTTGGGCGCGTCCCCAGGTGCATCAACCGCCGTGCCTTTGATGATTAAGCTGATCAACCAATGCTTCCCAGATCATGCTGAATCATGGTCAGGCCGTCTGAAAGAATTGGTGCCCGGCTACGGTATCAAGCTGAACGACAATCCGTCTTTGGCGGACGAAATCATCAGCCACAACGCGTCCGTTTTGGGCATTCATCACTAAATTGAAGCAGACACAAAGGCGGGCATTCTTGCCCGCCTTTTTTCAAACCATTAAAATAGCGGCATTCAGGCCGTCTGAAATCTAATCTGCAGCAGCATGTTGCACGACTCAAACCCGAAAATCAGCCCCAATAGAAAAACGCCATGACCGATATTCTCAACAAAATCCTTGCCACCAAAGCAGAAGAAGTGGCCGCCCAAAAAGCCGCCGTTTCCTTGGAAGACATCAAGGCCCAAGCGCAGGCTGCTGCGCCGGTTCGCAGCTTTATCGGCTCGATCCGTGAAAAACACGCGCAGAATTTGCCTGCCATTATTGCCGAAGTCAAAAAAGCCAGCCCGAGCAAAGGCCTGATCCGTCCTGATTTTCATCCTGCCGAAATTGCCGTTGCCTATGAAAAAGCCGGCGCGGCCTGTTTGTCCGTGTTGACGGACGAACCTTATTTCCAAGGCTCGCCCGAGTATTTGAAACAGGCGCGTGCGGCTGTGGCGCTGCCGGTCTTGCGTAAAGATTTCATCATCGACGAATACCAAATCTATCAGGCGCGCGCGTGGGGTGCGGATGCGGTTCTTCTGATTGCCGCCGCATTGGAAGCCGAGCAGCTTGAGCGTTTTGAAGCCGTCGCCCACGAATTGGGCATGACTGTATTGTTGGAATTACACGATGCGTCCGAGCTGGAAAAATGCCGCAACATGACCACGCCGCTGTGGGGTGTCAACAACCGCAACCTGCGTACGTTTGAAGTGACCCTGCAACAAACCCTCGACCTCTTGCCTGAGTTGAGCGGCAAAACCGTTGTAACCGAAAGCGGCATCCGCAACAAAGAAGACGTCGATTTCATGCGCGGCCGCGGCGTGCATACTTTCCTGATCGGCGAAACCTTTATGCGTGCCGACGACATCGAAGCCGAAGTCAAAAAACTGTTTTAAACCCTAAAAAACATCAGGCCGTCTGAATTTTCAGACGGCCTGAATCCATTGGAGACGAGAAAAAATGTTTACCGTACAGCGCATTTACGCCTATCAACCCGATTCTAAACAAACCGCCGTCTTTATCGACCGCCTCTATCCGCGCGGTGTCCATAAAGAAGTTTTCGCTACGGCGCTCTGGCTGAAAGACATTACGCCCAGTGCAAACCTGCGCCGCTGGTATCACGAAAATCCGGCTGATAATTTTGACAGTTTTGTCAGCCGTTATCATGAAGAGCTGCAAGGCGATGCCGAGCAGGCCGCCATCAAGCGGCTGCTGGATTTGGAGCGGCAACACGGCAATATCCTGTTGCTGACCGCCGTCAAAGATCCCCGACATTCCCACATCTCTGCGCTGGCTCAATTTTTGGGCACAACGTTTGAATATCGCGATTAAAAAATCAGTGTTTGAACCGGATACAAAAAGGCCGTCTGAAATCAAGGTTTCAGACGGCCTGCTATTTTCAAATCAAGAAGGATAACGGTGTGCCACCAATTTTCCGTCTATGTATTCGCCGATATAGACTTGCGAGGCTTCAAGGTGGAGGCGGTCGAGTTCCTGTTGCAGCCATTCTTCATCACGCTTAATGATTTCGAGGATGTCGGGGTCGACTTGGCCGTCTGTAATCAGCGGATAGCGCAGGCTTTCGTCGCTGTACTTAATGACGGCGAGCTGGCCGTTTTGTTCCATCACGGCACGTTTGACGGCAGAGATTTCGTAGATGCCGGCGGCGCGGAGTTTGAACATGAGGTCGTGTGCGCTGATGCCGTTTTTCATACATTCATCGGTTTGGATTTTGCCGTTGACGATAACCCAGACGGATTTGCCGTCAATTACGGATTTGACCCAGCGGTTGTGGTTTTTGATGAATTTCAGGCTCAAGACCAACAGCGTCCACAAAATCAGCACGAGGAAAAATTGCAACAGGCCGACGCTGTCGCTGTAAATCACGCCACCGATGATGCCGCCGAGTACATAGTTTTGCACTTGGTCCATGGCGGAGGTCGGCGCGAGGTTGCCTTTACCTAAGAGGTTGATTTGCAAAATCAAACCTAAAATACCCATCAGTAGTTTGAGGGCGAGCAGGGAGTATGCTTCCATGTGTGTGTATCCTGTTATTCTTTATCGATGAGTTCGATATTGTTGTTGACCAAATTGATGGGCGTCAGCGTGTAGGCGGAGAAGTCTTGATTGAAATGGACTTCGTAGTATTGGTTTTTGATGCCGATAATCATGCCGTTGAACAGGCGCGTGCTGTTGACGATGATGTCTTGTTTTTCAACTTTTTGGTTTTCAATCAAGGCATTGAGAAAACCCACCATGCGCGAAGTATCGGCGGCAAAGTTTTGACGCTCGCTGTATGAAAGATATTGCGTGCCGCAGATGAGGATGAGCAACAACAGCGCAATAATGCTCAGGTCGCGGTATTTGGTGTCCATGCGGTGGCGCAGGTATTGCGATACGGCGAGCAGGAGGATGACGAGGGCGGCGAAAATCAGGATATATTTCAAGTAGTCGTGGAAATACATATGATTTTCAAGATAAAAGTGAGAAAAGAATTTCATGGTATTTGATAAATTTGGGAAGGGTAATAAGGCCGTCTGAAACTTACATTTCAGACGGCCTCGTCTATTAAACAAGGATGTTGCGTCAAGGTTTCGGATAAAGCATACATGGCGCTTCCTGAAGTAGTATCAGTTGATAAATCCGTCGTCCTTCATTTTCTTTTCGGAAAAATACTGGCTGATGACCAGCAAACTGGCCAGAATAATAATGAAAAGACCAGCCATGGTCAGGGTGATTTTGAGAAACAAATCAGCATCGACGAAGGAAAACCAAAGTTGCAAAATCAAGAGCAACACCCAGCTGACGAACAATCCGAGACAGGCATAGACGCCGAGTTTAAACACGTTCTTTTTCCAAAATGACGACGTAGGCTTCACGCACGAAAAACAGCAGCATGCGGCGTTGGTCTTTTTCCATGGTAACGACCTTCCAGCCTTGCGAAGCGTGGCTGTTGAGGAAATCGCTGAATTTGACTGGATTGATTTTGGCGCTGCCGAAAACCAAACTGGAAAGCAGGTTCTCTTGATAAATGATGGCTTTATATTCTTTCATTTTATTCCTTTAAAAATAAGGGGGCTTTAAAGCCCCCTCATTCTACTCCTTATTATTCAACTGCGGTAATACAGAGCCTTCGCCCAATGCCAACAAACCGCTTTGCGAGTAAATACCCAGTTTGGCGCGGGTGTCGGTGATGTCGAGGTTGCGCATGGTCAGTTGGCCGATGCGGTCGAGCGGTGTGAACGCTGCGTCTTCGACTTTTTCCATGCTTAGACGTTCCGGTTGGTAGGTCAGGTTGGGCGATTCGGTGTTCAGAATCGAGTAGTCGTTGCCGCGGCGCAGCTCGAGGGTGACTTCGCCGGTAATGGCTTTGGCGACCCAGCGTTGTGCGGTTTCGCGCAACATGAGGGCTTGGCTGTCGAACCAGCGGCCTTGGTAGAGCAAACGGCCGAGGCGCAGGCCGTTGATGCGGTATTGTTCGATGGTGTCTTCGTTGTGGATGCCGGTAACCAAACGTTCGTAGGCGATGTGGAACAATGCCATGCCCGGGGCTTCGTAGATGCCGCGTGATTTGGCTTCGATGATGCGGTTTTCGATTTGGTCGCTCATGCCCAAGCCGTGGCGGCCGCCGATGCGGTTGGCTTCGAGGAAGAGTTCGACGGGGTCGGCGTATTCTTTGCCGTTCAATGCAACCGGTACGCCTTCTTCAAAGCGCACGCTGACTTCTTCGGGTTTGACTTCGACGTTTTCATCCCAGAAGGCAACGCCCATGATGGGCTTAACGATTTTGATGCCGCTGTTGAGGAATTCCAAATCTTTGGCTTCATGCGTCGCGCCGAGCATATTGGAATCGGTGGAATAGGCTTTCTCCACCGACATTTTGTAGTTGAAGCCGTTGGCAATCAGAAATTCGCTCATTTCGTGACGGCCGCCGAGTTCGTCGATAAATTGTTGGTCGAGCCAAGGTTTGTAGATTTTCAGCGCGGGATTGGTCAAGAGGCCGTAGCGGTAGAAACGCTCGATGTCGTTGCCTTTGTAGGTGCTGCCGTCGCCCCAGATGTTAACATCGTCTTCTTTCATGGCGGAAACGAGCATGGTGCCGGTCACAGCGCGGCCCAAAGGCGTGGTGTTGAAGTAGGCGATGCCGCCGGTGGAAACGTGGAACGCGCCGCATTGGATGGCGGCGATGCCTTCGTGTGCCAACTGCGCGCGGCAGTCGATCAGGCGGGCATTTTCTGCGCCGTATTCCATCGCTTTTTTAGGAATGGCGTTGTAATCGTCTTCGTCAGGTTGGCCGAGGTTGGCGGTGTAGGCATAAGGCAGTGCGCCTTTGAGTTTCATCCACAACAGCGCGGCAGAGGTATCGAGACCGCCGGAGAAGGCGATGCCGACTTTTTGACCGATGGGGAGATTTTGTAAAATGGTATGGTTTTGGCTCATTGGGATTCCTCCAGACTTGAAAAGTTGAAACCATTATCTTATAAATGGAATACATTGTCAGCAATTAGGCCGTCTGAATGTTCGGAGGGCCGTATTAAAGAAACCTCATCATGAACGCTTTTAACCTCATCATCATCGGCGACGAAATCCTGCATGGCAGCCGTCAAGACAAGCATTTCGCCTTTTTTAAATCTTTATTGGAATCGCACGGGCTGAAGCTCAATCAGGTGCAATACCTGCCTGACGAACCCGATTTGCTGGTCAAACAGCTGCGCCGCAGTTTTTCAGACGGCCTGCCGACTTTCGTGACCGGCGGTATCGGTTCTACGCCTGACGACCATACGCGCCAAGCCGCAGCGGCTGCTTTGGATTTGCCTGTCGTCCGCCATCCTGAGGCTGCTAAATTTATCGAAGGCGTGACCCAGAAACGCGGCGAGCCACTTGATTCGCCGGAACACGCCCAACGCCTGAAGATGGCGGATTTTCCCGAAGGCGCGGAATTGGTGCCCAATCCGTTTAACAACATCGCTGGATTTTCCATCCGCGAACATTATTTCTTTCCCGGTTTCCCTGTGATGGCGCACCCGATGGCGGAATGGGTATTGGAAACTTATTACGCCGACCGCTTTAACCAAACCGAACGCGGCAGCCGCAGCGTGTATGTGTTCGACCAACCCGAGTCGCGCATTACGCCGATTATGGAACATCTTGAGCGTACCTACGCCGGTATCCGTTCGTACAGCCTGCCCACCGTGGGCCGTACCGATTCAGACGGCCGTTATACTCCGCCGCATATCGAGTTCGGCATCAAAGCGGAAGGCGAGGCCTGCCGCTTGCTGGATGCGGCGTGGGAAGATGCGTTGCAGGGTTTGCAGGCGATTGGCGCAACTTTGAAAGAAACGGTGGAATAATGCACTTATCCCCAGCACAATCCAGACGCGCACTGACTTTTGCCTCTTTGCTGTTTTTGCCGCCAACCCTCATCATCGGTATTTGGCTGGCGCAATATGGCGGCTTCGCTTTTGAACCGCCGCTGATGTACGCCGTCCATGCCCACGCGGGAACATGGTTTGACCCGATTGCCACCGTGTTGCACTATCTGGGCAAAACCGCGATTGCCGTGCCGCTGATCGGCGCAGTCGCCGCCGCCCTGTATTTTGCCGATAAGAAGCGCGAAGCACTGTTTTGCGTGTTGGCGGCATTGGTGCCGACTTTGAACATGCTGATTGTGAAGGTATGGTTTGCCCGCGAACGCCCGCTGCTTTGGCCGCGCCTGATTGAGGAGAGCAATTTTTCCTTTCCCAGCGGCCACAGTACGTTTTCCGCCGCCATTGCCGTCATGCTGATATTGCTTTGCCGCCGCACGCGCTACCGCCGTGCTGCGTGGGTAGGCGGTATTTCCTTTGCCCTGTTGACCGGGTTTTCACGCATTTATTTGGGCGTGCATTATCCCACCGATGTTTGGGCAGGCTGGACAAACGGCACGCTGACTGCCTTGCTGGTGTATATGCTCATCTTCAGGCCGTCTGAAAAATAGAAGAAATAAATCATGAATACACGTTCACCCAACACGCCTTATTGGCTCAGAAACGGCCATGCCGACACCCTGTTTGCCAAGCTGCTGCAAGGCAAGGCGCCCGACTACCGCCGCGAGCTTCTGCCCGACAGTACCGGCAAAACCCAAGTTGCCTACGATTTTGTCGACAGCGCCGACCCTGATGCGCCGTTGGTGGTTTTGTTCCACGGACTGGAAGGCAGCAGCGAGAGTCATTACGCAGTCGAGCTGATGAAAGCCGTGCAGCAGCGCGGTTGGAACGGCGTGGTTGCCCATTTCCGCAGTTGCGGCGGTATAGAAAATACCGCGCCCGTGTTCTACCACCTCGGCGATACGCCCGAAATCGCCTTTATGCTCAACACGCTGGCCCGACGCTATTCAACCATCTACGCTGTCGGCGTTTCTTTGGGGGGTAATGCCCTGGCCAAATATTTGGGCGAGCAGGGCAGCAATGCCGTTCCGCGCGCTTCTGCCGTCGTTTCCGCACCGGTTGATGCCGTGGCGGCCGGTACGCGTTTTGATCAGGGCATGACGCGACTGATTTACACGCGCTATTTTTTAAACTCGCTGTTGCCGAAAGCCCGAGCGATTCCCCGGTTTCAGACGGCCTTAAGCCAGCAAAACTGCAAAACGCTTGGCGATTTTGACGACCGCTTTACCGCGCCGCTACACGGTTTTGCCGACCGCCACGATTACTATCGCCGCAATTCCTGCAAACCGTTCCTGAAAGGCGTGGATACGCCGTTGCTGCTGCTCAATGCCGTCAACGACCCTTTCCTGCCGCTGGAAGCCCTGCCGACCGGGCGGGACGTGTCCTCGGCCGTTACGCTGCTGCAACCGGCATACGGCGGGCATGTCGGCTTCGTCAGCCGCGATCAAGGCCGTCTGAATCTGCAATGGCTGCCGCAAACGGTGTTGGACTATTTCAAACAGTATCAGCCGTAAATGAAAAAGGGCATGTATGCGACATGCCCTTAGTGTGTAGAAAGTAAAAAGGCCGTCTGAAAACGAATTTCAGACGGCCTTTTGAATGGCTTGATTATTTGCCTTTGTTGTCGGCTTTGGCTTCTTTTTTCAGAGAAGCGTACAACTCAGGGTCGCGGTTTTTCAGCAAGGACGCAACGGCCAAGTCGTCACGGTTTACTTTAGCCAAATCTACGCGCTCGATGTGTACCAAACGCAGCAATTCGCGTACAGGTTTAGGCATATTGCGGCCGGATTCGTAACGGGAACCACCGGATTGAGTCACACCAATGCGGCTCCAGAAGTCCATTTGGTTCAGGCCGAGTTTTTTACGGATATCGCGGATATTTTCAATTTTTTCGAACGATTTCATGAATCTTCCTTATTGTGGTATTTGTTGCATGCCTCTAGGCATAAAAATGGGTCTGCAAGAATGCCGGCATCCCTTTCCTGTAGGCTTTTGGGGTGATATGTGGGCGTATTGCAAATGACTGATCTAGATAATTAGACAGTATATTCGAAAGAAGTTTTCCGCTGTTTGCCATAATTTGTGTAAATATTTCTTAATTCATTATTTCGGTAAATTTTCATTATATAAATCATCAAATTATGCGTTTATCTTAAATATGGCGTAAGCAAATTTTTACATAATTAAACAATTCAATTTGGGTAAAAACTTAATTTCGAGTTTTATTCGGTTTTCTAGGTTGAGAATGCGAATAAATTTCAGGCCGTCTGAATCTATGTTTTCAGACGGCCTGAAGAGTTTTTCAAGGTTAAGGCTTACCGCTGGCAGGGCTGATGGTGAGGATTTCGTAGCCGGTTTCGGTAACCAAAACTTCGTGTTCCCATTGTGCGGAGAGGGAGCGGTCTTTGGTGACCACTGTCCAACCGTCGTTCAGGATGCGCAGATGGCGTTTGCCTTGGTTGATCATCGGCTCGATGGTGAAAATCATGCCCGGTTTGAGGACGAGGCCCTGACCTTTGCGGCCGTAGTGGACCACTTGCGGTGCTTCGTGGAAACCGCGGCCGATGCCGTGTCCGCAGAATTCCTGTACTACGGAGTAGCCGGCATTTTCGGCAACCTGTTGGCAGGCATAGCCGACATCGCCGAGGGTGGCGCCGGGTTTGACCGCTTCGATACCCGCCATCATGGAGGCGTGGGTCACGTCGATCAGGCGTTGGGCAATCGGGGAGACTTTGCCGACGGTAAACATACGGCTGGAGTCGCCGTGGAAGCCGTCTTTTTTAATGGTCAGGTCGATGTTGACGATGTCGCCTTCTTTCAGCGGCTTGTCATCGGGAATGCCGTGGCAGATGACGTGGTTGACGGAGGTGCAGCAGGATTTCGGGTAGGGCGGGTTGCCGTAGTTGAGGGGGGCCGGATAACCGCCTTGAACGTTGACGTGGTAGTCGTAAACGAGTTTGTCGATTTCGTTGGTGGTTACGCCGGGTTTGACGAATTGGCCGATGTAATCGAGGGCTTCGGCGACCAAGCGGCCGAGTTCGCGCATTTTTTCGATTTCTTCGGGGGTTTTGATGATGACTTTGTCCATGAGGTTTCCTTCTTGTTTCAGACGGCATGGAGGCCGTCTGAACGGGACGGGTGTGCCGTCTGTTTAAAACAGGTTGTCGAGATTGTCTTTGTTGCGCAGTTTGGTTTGTGGTTTGGCCTCAGGCCCAGCTTTCGGAGTCGGTTTGGACTCGGGGGCTTTGGCTTTTTCCGGTTTGCTGTCTGCGGCTTTGTTTGCTACCAGCTGGCTGTCTGCTTTCGGTTTGTTTGGAGCGGCAGAACTGCTGTTGTCGGATTGTGTGTTTTCTGATTTGTCGGCTTCAGCGCGTTTGTTTTCTGTGCGTTTGCTGCGGTGTGTAGTGGGGCGGTCGGTTTTTACACCTTCTTCCGCTTTTTCGCCTTTCTCGTTTTGTGGGACGACAGGATTGCCGGAGGCGGTTTTTACGTCGCCGTCTTTGGCAGGCTGAACGGTTTCAGGTTCGACTGCGCCGTTGGGGCGCCAAACTTCAATGCGTGTGTCGGTTTGTTCGGCAGGGCTTTTTTCGGGTACGTCGGTTTTACCGGAGTTTAGGGTGCTGAATACGCCGGCAACAAGGGCTGCGACGGCGATAAAGCTGACAAGGAATAAAGCGCGGATTAAGTGTTTGGGCTTAAGTTGGAAAGGGGTTTTATTATTCTTGGACATGATGTGGCAGGTAATTGTTGGAGGAATGGCCGTCTGAATGTTCAGACGGCCCCAGGTTGCCTGTGAATCAGTTGGCAACGTAGTTTTGATAGAGGGTCACGACTTTTTGTACGCCGACGGTCGTGCTGACTTTTTGGGTCACGCGGGCTTGTTCGTCAGGCGTGAGAATGCCCATCACATAGGTCACGTTGCCGTAAGTCACGATTTTGACGCGTGCTTGGGTGGCCGGGCTAAGGCCCAACAGGGTGGCGCGGACTTTGGATGTACCCCAAGTATCGTTGGTCACATCACCGAACGAACGCGCTTGTGAGGCAACGGTGATGTAGTTGTACACGCCTTCTGCGGCTTGTTCGGAACGGGCAATTCGTTCAACAAATTGTTTTTCGCCTTCGGTGGCCACTTGGCCGAGCAGGAGCAGGTGGCGGTTGTAACCGACAACGTTCAGTTTGGGTTTGTAGCCTTCGACTTGGTTGTTTTGGCGCAGGTAGGAGCGTGCGGTGGTTTCGACGCGCAGGGCCATAACGTTGTCGTCGGTTTGCGCACCTGTGGTGCGGCGGTCGACAGCGGATTTGGTGCCGACGGCAGCACCGCCGATCAGTGCGCCGACGCAGCCGCTCAGACTCAGGCTCAAGAGGGTCGCTGTCAGAACGGGGAGGGCGTAGCGTTTGATATTCTTCATATCCTTTTCCTTGGGTATGGACGGTTGGGCGTTCAGACGGCCTTTAAGGGATGGGCCGTCTGAAAAGAAAGGGTTACATGCCTTCAAGCAGGGCGGAGTCGATACAGTCGCACATGGCGTGTATCAGCAGGATATGGTTTTCCTGAACGCGGGCAGTGCGCGGATAAGGGACGTTGAGCAAAACGTCGGTATCTTTGAGCATGGCGGCGATTTTGCCGCCGTCGCGTCCGGTCATGGCGATGACGTGCATATCGCGTTCGTGTGCCGCTTTGATGGCTTCGATGACGTTGGTGGAATTGCCGGAGGTGGAGATGCCGACCAATACGTCGCCGGCACGTCCGAGCGCGCGCACTTGTTTGCTGAATACGTGGTCGAAACCGTAGTCGTTGCCGATGGCGGTCAGGGCGGAAGTGTCCGTCGTTAGCGCGACAGCGGCCAATTCCATGCGCTCTTTTTCAAAACGGCCGGTCATTTCGGCGGCGAAGTGTTGCGCGTCGGCAGCCGAACCGCCGTTGCCGCAGGCCAGGATTTTGCCGTCGTTCATCAGGCATTGCAGCATCAGCTCGGCGGCCTGTGCGGTCGGCTCGATCAGTACTTTTTCAGCTTCCTGCTTGGCGCGGATGCTCTCGGCAAAATGTGCGGAAACGCGTTCTTGTAATGTTGTCATGAGGTTAACCTGTAATATTTTGAATCCATTCGGGCGGGCCGTCGCCCTCGATCAGTACCGCGTCCAGGCGGCAGGGCGCATGGTTTAACCCGTGCTTTTGCAGATAATACTCTACACTTCGTTGCAATTTCAATAATTTGGATGGCGAGATGCTGTATGCGGCACCACCGAAACCTCGGTTTTTGCGGTATTTTACTTCAACAAACACAATCGTACCGCCGTTTTTGACGATTAAATCGATTTCGCCGTAGGCGCAATGCCAGTTCCGTGCCAGCAGCGAGCAGCCTTTGGCCTGTAGGAACGCCAGTGCCGCATCTTCGGCCGCCGCCCCCTGTTTGTGGTTTAAGCGCATGAAAAGTTTACCCGTTATATAATCATTGTTTTTAAAGAGACGCCGTTTCAGACGGCCTTGAATCTATGTACACAAAACACCTGCAAAAAGCCGTCGACAGCATCGAAAAACAGACATTATACGTTGTCGCCACACCCATCGGCAATTTAGCCGACATAACGCTGCGCGCGCTGGCCGTGCTGCAAAAGGCCGACATTATCTGCGCCGAGGACACCCGTGTTACCGCCCAGCTTTTGAGTGCGTACGGTATTCAGAGCAAACTCGTGAGCGTTCGCGAACACAACGAGCAACAAATGGCCGATAAAATCATCGCCCATCTTTCAGACGGCCTGAGCGTCGCCCAAGTTTCGGATGCGGGTACGCCTGCGGTTTGCGATCCCGGTGCGAAACTTGCCGCCCGCGTGCGCGAAGCCGGATTTAAAGTGGTGCCTGTGGTCGGCGCAAGCGCGGTCATGGGGGCATTGAGCGTGGCCGGTGTGACGGAATCCGATTTTTACTTCAACGGTTTCTTGCCGCCTAAGGCCGGCGAACGCCAAAAGCTGCTGGCCAAATGGGCGGAAGCCGATTTTCCGATTGTGATGTTTGAAACGCCGCACCGTATCGAAGCAAGCCTTGCAGATATGGCCGCGCAGTTCCCCGAACGCCGTTTGACATTGGCGCGCGAAATCACCAAAACGTTTGAAACCTTCCTCAGCGGCACGGTTGCCGAAATCCAAGCCGCCCTCAAAAACGACAGTAACCAAACGCGTGGCGAGATGGTGCTGGTGTTGCACCCTGCCGTGAAAGAGAAACACAGCGATTTGCCCGAGGCGGCGCAAAATACCATAAAAATCCTTGCGGCCGAGTTGCCGACCAAACAAGCAGCCGAGCTTGCCGCCAAGATTACCGGCGAAAGCAAAAAAACCTTGTACGATTTAGCGTTGGAGTGGAAACGGATTTCAGACGACGCTTGAGGTCTTGTAGGCTTATTTCTCTCAACCTGTGGTGTAAACAACGCGACGATTTCCTACAGGTAAGGCTGGGTATTGTTCGTTATCCGTTTGCCGGTTCTACAGGCTTTATATAGGTAAAGTTCTGTTTGCCGCATTGCTCCCCCCCCCCCCTTGTAATTTACAATGACACTGCATACAACTAGTATGTTCTTAAATCTTTCAATCTACGGGAGTGGACTTATGAAACAAAACATCATCGTTGCCTTATTCGACATCTCCAGCGAAGCTTATCAAGCCTTTTCTGAATTGAAAGCTTACTCGCAGATAACAGATGCTTTGGTGGCACAAGCCGTTTTGGTTAAAAAGGAAAATGGTCTGATTATCCCAGCAGAAAGCACCGACTTTACCGCCAATACGGTCGAAGGCACATGGACGGGCGGCCTCATTGGTTCGCTGGTCGGCATCCTCGGCGGTCCTATCGGTGTTCTGTTGGGTGGAGCTACTGGCGCACTCATCGGCAGTGATGTAGGCACTGCCCAAACATTGGGAGAGGGGGCGTTGCTGGAAAATACAGCCAAAAAACTGGATAACGGCAGTACTGCAATCATTATTTTGGCGCAAGAATCCGACGAGGCTGTATTGGATGCTTTCTTCCACCGTTTCAAAACCGTTATTCTCCGGCAAGATGCAGCCGTTGCCCAACAGGACGTATTGGCAGCAATAGAAGCGCAGGAAGAAGTGGCACGTCAGGCACACGAAGCTTGGAAAAAACAGCGCAAAGCCGAACGCAAAGAGAAAGTGGAAGCCTTCAAGGCCGACATCAAACAAAAATTCGACGAATTGGCAGCCAAGTTGAAATAACACTGCCACCAACCCAAGGTATGTAACCGCTCAAATTTTCCGTTTCGGATGCATGCCAAACCGGTTTGAGGCTACCTGAAAATCTATTTTTCAGGTAGCCTCTCCCTTTTTCATGCCCCGAGACCTTTGCAAAGGTCTCGGCCTTTTTATAATTGGATTTTAGATTGATCCAATAGGTTCAATACGCTTCTAAGTTTGCGTTTCAGACGGCCGCGATGTTTGGCAAACCTGCTTCAACGCTGCCATGCGCTGCGCAAATATTCGATGCAGTCGGTCAGGGAGTAAAACGGGGCGTTGCCGTGATTGGCGTTGGGGTAGAGGGTGAAGCGGACATCTGCGCCGAGGTGGTGCAAAGTGCCGGCAAGGATTTTGGCTTGTGCGACCATGCCGCGGCTGGTTTGGTCGGGACGGTTGTTTCTGCCTTCATGTTCGCCTGCGCCAAGGCGGATGCCGATTCCTTGCGGCAAAGCGTCGGGCAGCCAATCGAGTACGCGGCGCTCTTGCCACCAGATAGACGGCGAAACCAGCAAATAATGGCGGAAGCGTTCGGGACGGATGAACAGGGAATAGAGGCCGTACAAGGCGCCGAACGAATGGCCAAAGACGGCTTGGTTTTGGGTATCGATGCGGTATTTGCTGTTGAGCAGGGCGGAGAGTTCGTCATCTATAAAGCGGCTGAAGCGGTCGGCTTGGCCGTATTGTTTGCGTTCGGATTCGGGCGCGTTGTCGGGCAACGGCGGCGTGTAGTCGAGGGCGCGTTGGCTTAAGTCGCGGATGGTGCCGCCGGTGTAGCCGATGCCGACAATCAGACAGGCGGCATGGCTTTTGGTGATGGGGTTGATGAGCAGGGATTGCGCCATATTGAGGATGGCGGGGAAAAAGGCATCACCGTCAAGAATATACAGCACGGGATAGCCGCCTATCGGACGCTCGCCGAGTGCCGCGGCTTGAATGCGGTAGGTGCGGCCGGTGTGGGCGGAAGTAAGGGCGGTTTCTTCGGCTTGCAGCAGGGTGGCGGCTTGCCAGTTGGGGCGGATGGGCATGATGGGGTGCTTTAATCAATGGTTGCTTAAGGGAAAAGGCCGTCTGAACAATGGTTTTCAGACGGCCTTATTGTACGGATTTCTGCCTTTTTAACAATACGCGCGATTAGCGTACGTCAACGTAGGAGCTGCTGTGCAGTTCGCGCAGGAGGTTGGTGGTCGCCTGTTGCGCTTTTTGTTGGGACAGGTATTGGCGGACGGCGTTTTGTTGGCGCTCTTCAGGCGTACCTGCTTCGCGGACGTCGTTCAGCTTGATGATGTGCCAGCCGAATTGGGTGCGGACAGGGGTGCTGATTTGGCCGGGTTTGAGTTTGTGGACGGCTTCTTCAAACGGGGCAACCATCATGCCGTCGGCAAACCAGCCCAAATCGCCGCCGTTGCCGGCGCTGCTGTCTTGCGAGTATTGGCGTGCCAAACCGCCGAAATCTGCGCCGCTGCGGGCTTGTGAGTAGATTTTGCGGATGGTGCTTTCTGCGCCGACGGCGGCATTGTCGTTGTCGGCTTTAATGAGGATGTGTTGGGCATGATATTGGCGCACAGGGTCGGCTTCGGGCAGGGTGATGCCTTGTTGTTTGGCCTGCTCGATGTAGCGTGCCACTTCGGAGTCGCTCACGCGGCTGTTTTGCATGATGGCTTGTTGGCGCACTTTTTCAACAATAATGCTGTCGGCGATGTCTTGACGGACGGCGGCAGACGGATTTTTGATGTTGGGGTTGTGCGCGATGACGGCTTCGATTTCGCTATCGGTCGCTTGGATGTTGCGGCGTTTGCCGGCTTGGAGGATCAGGGATTGGTTGATCATTTGTGCCAAAACCTGTTGGCGCAGCTCGTTGGCGTCCATTTGTGTGCCTTTCGGCATGGTTTGACGTGCCTGCGCCACGGCTTGTTCTACTTGGCGGTGGGTAATGACTTCGTTGTCGACAACTGCGGCAATGCCGTCTGAAAGATGTACGCCGCTTTGTACGGCAGGCATGGTGGTGGCGCTGACGGCAGGGGCTTTGGCTGCGCGCGCTTTGCCTGCTTTGGCTTTAGGGGCGGCGTGTGCGCCTACTGCGAGAGTGAGTGCGGCGACGAGAATCAGGGGTTTGAAGTTCATTGTTTGACTACCTCGTTGGTTTTGCTGTAACCGGGAATGGCTAAGCGGAGTTTTTCGAATGGGTTGTTGCCGATATTGCTCAAGTCTTTGAGTTGGAGGTTGAAGAATACGGCGTTTTTGTGGCTGTTTTCGCCGGTAACATAGCGTTGGCCGACCAAGCTCGCGCTCCAGCAGCCGCAGTTGCTTTTGTATTCTGCACCGATGAGCATTTCCAGCGGTTTTTTGGCTTCTATTTCGTAGTTGTAACGGGCGACGGCGTACAGGTTTTTGCTCAACGGCCATTGGGCGACAAGGTCGACTTGGCTGAGTTTGTCGTAGAAATAGTCGCCGTTGGCTTGCAGATAGATGCGCTCGTTGCGTCCGTATTTGTAGCGCGCGCTTAAGACTTTGCCGGGTTCGGGGTTGTAGGCAATCCCTGCGGCGTAGCTTTCGGCACGGCTTTGGTTTTGGTTGTAGTGGATGTCCAAGTCGATGCGGATGCTCGGGGTAATGCTGCCGTGTGCAAAGGCTACCCAGTCAGATTGGCTGCGCGGATAATTGCTGACGTTGCCGTCAGGCAGGACGTTGTCTTTTTTGAAATAAAACTTCTGGCCGATACCTGCACGGAAGAGTTCCGCACCGGTGTTGGGGTTGAGGATACGGCTTTGTGTGGCCAGCGTCAGGCTGTTGGCCGAATTGATGCGGTCGTTGCCCGAATACAGGTTTTCGCGGAACAGCTGCGAATAGGTAAAGCTATTTTCAGAGCTGTCGAAATTGGGCAGGTCGTTTTGGGACTTGGTCGGAATGTAGTTGTAAAACAGGCGCGGCTCAAGCGTTTGCAGGTATTCTCCGCCGAAGAGCCGGGCCCTGCGCTCGAAGGTCAGGCCGCTGTCGACGTTGATGATTGGCAGGACGCGGCTGACATTGCGGCTGCTTTGGCCGTTGAAGCTGTTGAGGCTGTAATAAGTGGCGTGTACACCGACTTTAGGCCGGATGTAGCCCCATTGGTTGTGGAAGTCCCATTTAACGCTAGGGTAGAGCACCACGCGGCTGCCGTCTTGCTTGGTATCGTGGTCAAAACGGGTGAATTGGCCGAACACGTTGAGTTGAGCCTTGCCGAGATGGCTTTGCCAACGGCCGGTCAGACGGGGCATGATGGCATAAGGCTCGTCTTTATAACCGTCTTGGTTGGCAAGCGTTTGATATTTTTGTACGCGCAACGAGCCGTCGAAGCTGCCGCCCAACAATTTGTCGCTGTAATTGAGCCATGCCTGACGGTCGAGGTTGACGTTGCGCGCGATGTCTTCGCGGCCGTAGAAGTCGCGGTAGTAATCGTCGTCGGAAACTTGGTTGTAGTTGATGCCGCCGCTGATTTTGCTGTTCAGCTGCTGCTGGTGTTTCCATTTGAACTGGTAGCGGTTGTTGTGGACGCTTTTTTGGTCGTTGGGCATCCAGTCGCCATCGACTTCGCCGCTGTAATTCGATTGCAGATAACGGACTTGGCCGCCCAGTTGCACGCCGCGTTTGCTGATGATGCCCGGGCGGATGGTGGCATCCAAATTCGGCGCAAGGTTGAAGTAGTAGGGCAGGCTCAGCTCAAGGCCGTCTGAACCGGTAGCAATGGTCGGAACGAGCAGGCCGCTTTTGCGGTTGCCGTTGATGGGGAAGTCTGCCCAAGGTGTGTAGAGGACGGGTACGCCGCCGAATACCAGCGAAGCGTGTTTGGCTACGCCGATACCTGTCGACTCATCGGCCTCAATGCTTTGGGCTTGGATATACCAGCTGGCATCGCCGGGCGAACAGGTGTTGAATTTGGTATTGATGAGTTTGTAGAGGCCTTTGCCTTTGAGTTCGGCTTTTTCGCTGACACTTTGAAGGCGGCGGCCGCCTTGTTCGGTATTGAGGCGCACAGCGGTGCCGGAACCGGTTTGGTCTTTGAGGTTGTAAACCAATTGATCGCCGGATACGGTCGAACCGTTTTGATACAGGGTAAAGCGGTCGCCGGCGGTAACGGTATCGGTGGCTTGGTCGTATTGCGCCCAATCGGCATTGAGAACATCGGCATTGCGCTCGACAATGACATCGCCTTCGGCACGGACGCCGACTTGGGTTTGACCTTCTATTCTATCGGCGTTTACGCGGGTGTAATCGGCAGGCAGGGCAGGCTCGCCGCTGAGTTTGATTTCGGCGGTTTCGGCCGGCTTGGCATCTTCGTGGTCGCAAAACAGGCAAGTGCTGCCCAAGGAAAGCGGATCGGCTTCGCTTTGGCTGGTTTGTGCCGGTTTGGATGCGGCAGTGTGGGCAGGGGTATAGTCTTCCGCCTGCGGAACAGAAGCATCTTCCGCGCGCACAGCTGTTGCGCCAAAGCCTATAATTAAGGCGAGTACCAAGGGTTTGAGTGAAAATAAACGAGCCAAAATCGCCCCTTAAATCGGTTTGCCAGTTAGAATAGCGGTTATTGTAACCTGAAATTCTGCGATACCGCTATGCAACGACAAACCGAATTACAAAACTGGCTGGAATCTGTTTACCCGAACCAGCCGTTCGAATTGAGCTTTGCGGCAGCCGATGCCGACTTCCGCCGTTATTTCCGTGCGACGTTTTCAGACGGCCAGACTGTCATCTGTATGGACGCGCCTCCTGAGAAGATGAGTGTTGCACCTTATTTGAAAGTGCAAAAACTGTTTAACATGGTCAATGTGCCGCAAGTGCTTCATGTGGATGAAGCATTGGGCTTTATGGTGTTGAACGATTTGGGCAATACCACATTCCTGACCGCCATGAATCAGGAAAACAGCGAAACCGCCCACAAAGCCCTGCTGCTCGAAGCCATCGACGAACTGATCGAACTGCAAAAAGCCAGCCAGCCCGGCAAACTGCCGGAATACGACCGCGAAGTCATGCTGCGCGAGATTAACTTGTTCCCCGAATGGTTTGTGGCCAAAGAATTGGGCCGCGAGCTGACTTTCAAACAACGCCAGTTGTGGCAGCAAACCGTCGATACGCTGTTGCCGCCCCTGTTGGCGCAGCCCAAAGTGTATGTCCACCGCGACTTTATCGTCCGCAATCTGATGCTGGCAAAAGGCCGTCCGGGTGTGTTGGACTTCCAAGACGCGCTTTATGGCCCGATTTCCTATGATTTGGTGTCGTTGTTGCGCGATGCGTTTATCGAATGGGAAGAAGAATTTGTATTGGACTTGGTCATCCGTTACTGGGAAAAAGCACGCGCTGCTGAGTTACCTGTACCTGCCGAGTTTGACGAGTTCTACCGCTGGTTTGAATGGATGGGCGTACAACGCCATTTGAAAGTGGCCGGTATTTTTGCCCGTCTGTACTACCGCGACGGCAAAGACAAATACCGCCCGGAAATCCCGCGCTTCTTGAACTACTTGCGCCGCGTATCGCGCCGTTACAACGATTTGGCTCCGCTCTATGCGTTGCTGGTCGAATTGGTCGGCGATGACGAATTGGAAACAGGCTATACCTTCTAAGCTTGGTTTTTTAAGATTTGATTCCACTTTTCAGACGGCCTGATCAACAAAAGGCCGTCTGAAACCTTTACAGAACACATAAACATGACTTACATGATTTACCCCAAAACCTACGACGTGATTGTCGTCGGTGGCGGCCATGCCGGTACCGAAGCCGCGCTTGCCGCCGCACGCATGGGTGCGCAAACCCTGCTGCTCTCACACAACATCGAAACCCTCGGCCAAATGTCGTGCAACCCCTCCATTGGCGGCATCGGCAAAGGCCACCTCGTACGCGAACTCGACGCATTGGGCGGCGCAATGGCGTTGGCCACCGATAAATCCGGTATCCAGTTCCGCCGCTTGAACGCCAGCAAAGGCGCGGCAGTGCGAGCCACGCGCGCGCAGGCCGACCGTATCCTATATAAAGCCGCCATCCGCGAAATGTTGGAAAACCAAGAAAACCTCGACCTTTTCCAACAAGCCGTCGAAGACGTCACGCTCGACGGCGAACGCATCAGCGGCGTGGTTACCGCGATGGGCGTGGAGTTTAAAGCACGCGCCGTCGTGTTGACCGCCGGCA
The DNA here is from genome assembly GCF_041433235.1 of Neisseria sp. 27098_8_112. Taxonomy (NCBI): domain Bacteria; kingdom Pseudomonadati; phylum Pseudomonadota; class Betaproteobacteria; order Neisseriales; family Neisseriaceae; genus Neisseria; species Neisseria sp. 27098_8_112. Next base: position 48,500 of record NZ_JAPWBB010000014.1, read on the forward strand.
CGTTTTTGTCCGGCAAAATCCACATCGGTTTGGAAAACTACGAAGGCGGCCGCGCCGGCGACCCAGCCGCAAAATCCTTGGGCGGCCGTTTGCGTGAATTGAACCTGCCTCAAGGCCGTCTGAAAACTGGCACGCCGCCGCGTATTGACGGACGCACGATTGATTTTTCTCAGCTGACCGAACAGCCCGGCGACACACCCGTTCCCGTAATGTCCGTACGCGGCAGCGCCGATATGCACCCGCGCCAAGTGTCCTGCTGGATTACGCATACCAACACGCAAACCCACGACATCATCCGCTCAGGTTTCGACCGCAGCCCGATGTTTACCGGCAAAATCGAAGGCGTCGGCCCGCGTTATTGTCCGTCTATCGAAGACAAAATCAACCGCTTCGCCGACAAAGACAGCCACCAGATTTTCCTCGAACCCGAAGGTCTGACCACGCATGAATACTATCCAAACGGTATCTCCACCAGCCTGCCGTTTGACATCCAAATCGCCCTTGTGCGCAGCATGAAAGGCCTCGAAAACGCCCATATCCTGCGCCCCGGCTACGCCATCGAATACGACTACTTCGATCCGCGCAACCTCAAAGCCAGCCTCGAAACCAAAACCATCCAAGGCCTCTTCTTTGCCGGACAAATCAACGGCACGACCGGTTACGAAGAAGCCGCCGCACAAGGCCTGCTCGCAGGTGCAAACGCCGTGCAATACATCCGTGAACAAGATCCGCTCCTGTTGCGCCGCGAACAAGCCTATCTCGGCGTATTGGTGGACGACCTCATTACCAAAGGCGTGAACGAGCCTTACCGAATGTTCACCAGCCGCGCCGAATACCGCCTGCAACTCAGGGAAGACAACGCCGACATGCGCCTGACCGAAGACGGCTACAAAATCGGCTTGGTGGGTGAAGAACAATGGCGCATGTTCAACGAAAAACGCGAAGCCATCGAACGCGAAATCCAACGTTTGAAAACCACGTGGTACACACCGCAAAAACTCGCCGAAGAAGAGCAGCTGCGTGTATTCGGCCAAAAACTCAGCCGCGAAGCCAACCTGCACGACCTCCTGCGCCGTCCGAACCTCGACTACGCCGCGCTGATGACCCTGCCCGACGCACAACCTGAAACCGCACTTGCCGACAGCGTGGTCGAACAAGTCGAAATCCAAGTCAAATACCAAGGCTATATCGACCGCCAAAACGAAGAAATCGACAGCCGCCGTGACATCGAAACCTTAAAGCTGCCTGAGGATATCGATTACAGTAAAGTTAAAGGTTTGTCCGCCGAAGTACAGCAAAAACTGAATCAGCACAAGCCTGAAACCGTCGGCCAAGCCAGCCGTATTTCTGGTGTCACGCCTGCGGCTGTGGCGTTGCTGATGGTACATTTGAAACGTGGATTTAAAGGGGCGAAGTAGGCTTACCCGCAGATAGGAAAAGGTCGTCTGAAACCGAACATTAGGTTTCAGACGACCTTTTTTAATACCGACACATATTTATGTAGATTAAAATAGAACGCACCCCCTGCCGTCATTCCCGCGCAGCGTCGTAGGTCGGATTCTTGTATCCGACATCTTGGACTGTGTCGGATACAAGTATCCGACCTACGGGTGAATAATTGCAGTCAGGATTCCAGCCTGCGCGGGAATGATGATACGGGTATTCTTATTTGAATTTATGATTAAACAAAGGGATGGCATGGAAACTCAAACTTTAGAAAAACCCACTTTCGATACACAAGACGAATTCAAGCGTAAGCCGATAGCCGAAAACATCATCAGGCTGCTTACTTCGCCCATCGACCTTTCCCCTATGGTCATCGACGGCGGCTGGGGAACGGGTAAAACCGAATTTTGCCAAAAACTGATTCGGCTCATGCAACAGCAACATCCCGATTACCAGCCTGTCTATATTGACGCCTTCCGTTCAGACCACAGCGGAGAGCCTCTGCTGGCATTGCTTGCCGAAATCATCAAAACCTGTACACCGCCCAAAGATTCTGACGAAAAGCTTATTGAAGAACATAAAGATCGCATTAGGAAAATCACGAAAGCCGCAGGATTCTTGATGAAAACCGTTGCCAAGGCAGCGGTTGGTCATGTTCTAAAGCAAAATACAGACGATTTGGCAGAAGAGCTTCAACAGATAATGAATAACGACCAAGAAGCAGACAGTTTGGCCGAAACCGTAACCGATGCCGCTGCCACAATCGCCAGCCACACTATTGATGCAACCGTCGAAGCCTTGTTGAAAGAGCAAATCGAAGCGGAAAAAAATCTGGAAACGCTCAAAGCCTGCCTGAAAGAATTGGCAGCGGACAAACCGATTATCCTGTTTATCGATGAACTTGACCGTTGTCGTCCCGACTACGCGGTTGATATGTTGGAAGTTATCAAACACGTCTTTGATGTCGAAAACGTTAAAGTTGTGTTGGTAACGAATACCAAACAACTGCGTGCGGCGATTAATCATCGGTATGGTGCGGAAGTGGATGCGCAAAAATACTTGGATAAGTTTTTGAAGTATAGCTTCGCTTTGCCGGATAAGGTTGTGGCTCGGATTGAGGAGGAGCGAGCTTTGGTCTCGATTGAATATTTTAAACAATTGATACAAAACAGCCGTATAGCTGATGAGCTAAAAGGTTTAACTGAACAACAGATAATCTTGAATTTCATCAGCGATATGATAGAACGGAACGGTTTATCGCTTAGAGAAACAGAACGATTAGTCCGATTTTTAGAGATATACCATTCTTTAAGTGGTGGACTGAATAATGCAATCTGGCAATATTTTTTGCTTCGCATTACAGGTGTATTTATCTTCTGCTTCTATCCGAGTTTAATGGACGATATTAATAAAAATCGTACTGATAGCAAAGATTTTGCTCGATTATTCAATATTAAATCTTTGCGTGAGATTCCGCAAAATAGTCCTGGTCGTCTTGCTACAAATACAGATGTAATTACCGTAATGTTAATGGACTACAGCACTACAGAGGATTCACATTTTAAAATTTACGAAATTTCCAACTGGCATAATTGGATGAATCAAGTTAATGTAAATTTTCTTGAAGGTTCAGAAATTTACCCTAAAAGCAAAGAAGGTGTTTTTTCTATTCTCAAAAACACTTTCCGAGTCCTCAGTCTTGAGCAAACACCCCAATAAAAAAGGTCGTCTGAAAACCAAAAAACAAGTTTTCAGACGGCCTTTAATCATTTCAATAAACCGATAATTTTCCTATCGATGCCGTCTGAATTTCAATACGCCAAGCTCGGAGGCAAAGCCGTTTAGGGGGATGTCGTGGGGTTCGGTCGGCAGTGTGTCGGTCAGTTGGCAGCCGAAGCCTACGCCCAGGGTTTGGGTTTGCAGGCGGTATTTCGTGGCGGAGAGGGTGGCATCGTAATAGCCGCCGGCCTGTCCGAGGCGGTAGCCGCGTTTGTCGATGCCGACGATGGGGACCAGCAATAGGCTGAGTTGGTGGACGCGGATTTTCTTGCCGGTGAATTGGGGGATATGCAATTTGGCGCGGCCGCGTTTGCGTTCTTGTTTGGTGTCGTCGGCAGGGTAGGGGGTGAACCACATCCGCCGTGTGTTCGGTTCGATATAGGGCAGGTAGAGTTTTGCGCCGCGTTTTTGTGCGGCACGGACAAAGCCGTCCAATCGCAATTCCTTGCCCATCGGCCAATACACGCCGATTTTCCGTCCTTTTTTGATGTAGGGCTTGAGCAGGCGGTTGATGGTTTCGGTGGCGGCGTTTCGCTCGTCTGCACTCATTTGGGCGCGTGCGCGGCGGAACTGTTTGCGTAATGCCGATTTTTCGGGATTCCTCATTTTCAGACGGCCTTTCGGGATTGCGGTAGAATGTTGCGATTATAACGATTTTGTTAACATTCAAACAGGACGCACACGATGTGGCATATTGTCGCCATCGGCTATCTTTTTGTTGCCGTGATGTTTTCCGCCGCGCAGCCGAGTATTGCGCGCGCGTTGATTTATTTGTTTTTTTGGGCAGTGTTGCCCACTGTGTTCACGGTCTTCGTCGTGACCATCCGCCGCCGCAACCGCCTGATGAAACGGCAGGAGCAGGCGGAGTTTGAAGCGGCTCGACAAAAGGCGGCACAGGCGGATGAAAAACAGGACGGAAAGGTATAAAATCCCTTTTCAGACGGCCTCTTATTCGCTATAATCCGTCAGTTTTCCATTTCGGAAACACTCTTTTATTTTTTAAAACTTATGCCCACTTTCGCCGAAGGGTGCTTGACAATAGGCGCCGCCTATCAAGTTCTATGCGATTGAATGTGTGCTCTTTAACCCTTTCAAGGAAATAACATGTCTCAAATTACTATGCGTCAGATGATTGAAGCCGGTGTTCACTTCGGTCACCAAACCCGTTTCTGGAACCCGAAAATGGCTCAATACATTTTCGGTGCGCGCAACAAAATCCATATCGTAAACTTGGAAAAAACCCTGCCGATGTTCCAAGAGGCGCAAGAAGCCGTACGTCGTCTGGTTGCCAACAAAGGTACAGTATTGTTCGTAGGTACCAAACGCCAAGCCCGCGACATCATCCGCGAAGAAGCTACCCGTGCCGGTATGCCTTTCGTTGATTACCGCTGGTTGGGTGGTATGCTGACTAACTACAAAACCGTTAAGCAATCCATCAAACGCCTGGAAGAAAAAACTGCTGCTCTGGAAAACGCTGCTGAAGGCGGTTTCAACAAAAAAGAAATTCTGGAAATGCAACGCGACGTTGAAAAACTGGAACGTTCTTTGGGCGGTATCAAAAACATGAAAGGCCTGCCTGACGCGATTTTCGTTATCGATACCGGCTACCAAAAAGGTACTCTGGTTGAGGCTGAAAAATTGGGCATCCCTGTTATCGCCGTAGTCGATACCAACAACAGCCCTGACGGCGTGAAATACGTTATCCCTGGTAACGATGACTCCGCTAAAGCTATCCGCCTGTACTGCCGTGGCATCGCTGACGCAGTTTTGGAAGGCAAAAACCAAGCGCTGCAAGAAACTGTAGCCGCTGCCCAAGAAGCTGCTGCCGAGTAATTCGGTACACAGAAGAGGGGCGTTATGCCCCTTTTCTCAAATCCCGTTCTGAAATCAGTTTCAGACGGCCACTATTTCCAAACACGGCAATGGCCGTGTTCCCAAAAATCTAGGAGATTCAAAATGGCAGAAATTACTGCAAAAATGGTTGCCGACCTGCGCGCCGCTACCGGCCTGGGCATGATGGAATGCAAAAAAGCCTTGGTTGAAGCTGAAGGCAACTTCGACAAAGCCGAAGAAATCCTGCGTATTAAATCTGGTGCGAAAGCCGGTAAACTGGCTGGCCGTACTGCTGCCGAAGGCGTATTGGCTTACGCGATCAACGGCAATGTCGGCGCATTGGTTGAAGTAAACTGCGAAACCGACTTCGTTGCTAAAGACGCCGGCTTCGTAGAATTTGCCAACTTCGTTGCTAAAACTGCTGCCGAGAAAAAACCGGCTTCTGTTGAAGAACTGAGCGAACTGGTTGAAGCAGAACGTAAAGACATCATCGCTAAATTGGGCGAGAATATGTCTGTTCGCCGCTTCCAAGTGATTGACACTGCCAACCAACTGGTTGCCTACATCCACGGTGCTTTGGCTACCGAAGGCGTATTGGTTGAGTATAAAGGCTCTGAAGACGTAGCACGCAAAATCGGTATGCACATCGTTGCCGCTAAACCACAATGCGTAAGCGAAGCCGAAGTAGATGCTGAAACCGTTGAAAAAGAACGCCACATCTACACCGAACAAGCTATCGCTTCCGGCAAACCTGCCGACATCGCCGCTAAAATGGTTGAAGGCCGTATCCGCAAATTCTTGGCTGAAATCACTCTGAACGGCCAAGCATTCGTGATGAACCCTGACCAAACTGTTGCCCAATTCGCTAAAGAAAACGGCACTGAAGTGATCAGCTTCGTACGCTACAAAGTAGGCGACGGTATCGAGAAAGCCGTTGTTGACTACGCAGCCGAAGTTGCTGCCGCTGCTAAAGTGTAAGGCACTTATGAAAAAGAAAGCACCTAGATTCCAAACGAATCAGGGTGCTTTTTTTTGAGAAAACCGTTTACGGTACCTATTTTAAGACGACCGAATATAAAGGCCGTCTGAAAACCAAAACAATAATAGAACGACACACCATATCATTGTAATTCCGACCGTTTGAAATTCAGACGGCCCAAACTCCGACCGACGACATTAAAGAAAGCAAGGTATCCCATGACACAGCAAATCAAATACAAACGTGTATTACTGAAACTCTCCGGCGAATCCCTGATGGGCTCTGATCCATTCGGCATCAATCACGATACCATCGTTCAAACTGTCGGCGAAATTGCCGAAATCGTGAGAATGGGCGTGCAAGTCGGTATCGTTGTCGGCGGCGGTAACATTTTCCGCGGCGTATCTGCACAAGCAGGCAGCATGGACCGCGCCACTGCCGACTACATGGGTATGATGGCGACCGTCATGAACGCGTTGGCACTCAAAGACGCATTTGAAACTTTGGGCATCAAAGCGCGCGTACAATCCGCACTGTCTATGCAGCAAATCGCTGAAACTTACGCCCGTCCTAAAGCCATTCAATATTTGGAAGAAGGCAAAGTCGTGATTTTTGCCGCCGGTACCGGCAATCCGTTCTTCACGACCGACACTGCCGCCGCATTGCGCGGTGCGGAAATGAACTGCGACGTGATGCTCAAAGCCACCAACGTGGACGGCGTGTACACCGCAGACCCGAAAAAAGACCCATCAGCAACACGCTATGAAACCATTACTTTTGACGAAGCCTTGTTGAAAAACCTCAAAGTGATGGATGCCACCGCCTTCGCACTCTGCCGCGAACGCAAGCTCAATATCGTAGTATTCGGTATCGCTAAAGAAGGCTCGCTCAAACGCGTAGTAACCGGCGAAAACGAAGGTACACTGGTTCACTGCTAATCATTGAAAGGCCGTCTGAAACAGCCGAACGGGATATATTCGGCTTTCAGACGGCCTTTTATTTTCAGTCGGTTGCGTGGGCATTGGCTCATGGTTTGAAAAGGTTAAGGGCTTGATTGACCATAATATCCAACCGACAATTCGATAACAAAAGGATACCCCATGAATATCACCGTCTTGGCTGTCGGCACGAAAATGCCGCGTTGGGTGGATGAAGCCGTCGGCGAGTACGCCAAACGCTTCGGGCGCGATGTCAATTATGCGTTGAAAGAAATCAAGCCCGAAAAACGCGGCGCGGGTGTGAATGCGGCTCAGGGCATGGCGGCTGAAGAAAAACGCCTGTTGGAAGCCATACCGCAGGGCGCATTTTTGGTGGTATTGGACGAACGCGGCAAAGCGCCGACTTCGGTCGAATTGGCGCAACATTTGAAAAGCTGGCAGCAAAACGGCGAACACGTCTGCTTTATTATCGGCGGCGCAGACGGCATGACCGACCGATTGAAACAGCAGGCAAACATGATGATGCGCCTTTCCAGCCTGACTTTGCCGCACGGCATGGTGCGCGTTTTGCTGACCGAGCAGCTTTATCGCGCCGTTTCGATTTTGCACAACCATCCGTATCATCGGGAATAATCCGCTTTGAGTGCAGGGATAAGAAGGCAATGCCGCCTTGTCAGTTTGAAAGGGAATAAGGCAAGTCGGTTTAAAGCGAGGCTGAACCTGCTTTCAGACGGCCTGATTTTTCCGCATGAATCCTTTATAATCGTTTCTTTGATAAATCAACATCTTTCGGGAGAACCCAAATGTCCGATTTCCGTCAAGACTTCCTCAAATTCGCTTTGGCACAAAACGTGTTGAAATTCGGCGAATTTACGACCAAGGCCGGCCGTCAGTCGCCTTATTTTTTCAATGCCGGTTTGTTCAATGACGGCGCATCGACTTTGCAACTGGCGAAGTTTTATGCCGAAGCCATTATTGCCAGCGGCGTGAAGTTCGATATGCTGTTCGGCCCAGCCTATAAAGGCATTATTTTGGCGGCGGCAACAGCGATGATGTTGGCGGAAAAAGGCGTAAACGTACCGTTTGCCTACAACCGCAAAGAAGCCAAAGACCACGGCGAGGGCGGCGTGTTGGTGGGCGCGCCTTTGAAAGGCCGCGTGCTGATTATCGATGATGTGATTTCCGCCGGTACATCCGTGCGCGAGTCGGTCAAACTGATTGAGGCCGAAGGCGCAACGCCTGCCGCAGTGGCTATTGCGCTCGACCGCATGGAAAAAGGCACGGGCGAATTGTCGGCGGTGCAGGAAGTCGAAAAACAATACGGTCTGCCGGTGGTTTCGATTGCCAACTTGAACGACTTGTTCACGCTCTTGCAAAACAATGCCGAATTTGGCGGCTTCTTCGAGCCGGTCAAAGCCTATCGCGAACGTTACGGCGCGGTTTAAACCATAACATCATGCTCAGGTCGTCTGAAACATTTTTCAGACGGCCTGAAACATTAGCTAAAATATATTTTTGATTCAATACACTTACGGAAAATACTCATGCCTGCTTGTTCTTGTCCTCATTGTAAAACACCGCATTGGGTGAAAGATGCCCAGTTGAACGTGGCGCAGGGTTTTGTGGTCTGCACGCGTTGTTCGGGGATGTTTAAGGCCAAGGATTATCTGTCGGGCAACCTACCGGCCGATCCGGCCCATCTGCCTGTAGCGGTAACGGATGTGCGCCTCGTGCATAACATCGGCGCGCAAATCCTCAAGCATTCCAAACTCTCGCGCAAAGAAATTTCTGATTTGCTCAACAGCGCGCTCAAGGAAGAGCCTAAGGCGGAAGAGCAGGTGGCGGTCAAAACGCGCAAGGACGGTTTCAACTGGACGTTGGCATCGCTGATTGCGCTGACGGTTTTGATTATGCAACTCTTTTATCTTGCCCTGCTATGAGTGCCATCGCCCATTTTGTCGCCAGCTTTCGCGAGGCCGCGCCCTATATACAATATTTGCGCGGCAAAACCATGGTGGTCAGCGTGACCGACAGCTTGTTAGAAGGCGAAACCTTGATTCGTTTGGCCGCAGATTTGAACCTGTTGGCCAGCTTGGGCTTGCGTTTGGTCTTGGTGCACGGTTCGCGGCATTTGCTCGACAAATTGGCTTCGGGTCGGAATTTTGTTCCGAAATACAGCGGCAGCCGACGGATTACCGATGAAGCGACCCTGATGGAAGTGAAGCAGGTGGCGGGGATTATCCGCAGCGATATCGAAGCCGCCTTGTTTAGCAGCGTATCTGTACAACAACGGAGCAAGCCGCCGGTTATCGCGTGCGGCAACTTTATTACCGCCCGTCCGTTGGGCGTTATCGACGGCGTGGACATGGGCTATACCGGTACCGTCCGCAAAATCGACGCGGAAGAAATCCGTTTGCGCTTGGATGGCGGCGCGGTGGTGCTGATCAGCCCTTTAGGGCATTCGTACAGCGGCAAAACCTTCAATCTGAGTATGTGCGAAACAGCGCAGGAAGTGGCCATGGCTTTGCAGGCGGAGAAACTAGTTTTCTTGACCGAAGAAGCCGGTATTCGTCGTGCCGACGGCTCGTTGGCCAATACTTTGTCTGTCGGCGAAGTGCAGGAACTGATACACGACAATCCCGATGCGCCGGCCGATTTGCTGCATGCGGCGGTAGGCGCGTTGGAAAACGGCGTATCGCGGGTGCAGATTCTCAACGGCCGTGAAGACGGCAGCCTGCTGCGCGAGCTGTTTACCCGCGAGGGCAGTGGTACATCTATTGCCCGTGAGCCGTTTGTTTCCATCCGTCAGGCACGCAGCGACGACATTCCGCACATCATCGCCTTAATCCGTCCGTTGGCGGAACAAGGCATCTTGTTACACCGTAGCCGCGAGTATTTGGAAAACCATATTTCCAGTTTTTCCGTATTGGAACACGATCAAAACATTTACGGTTGCGTGGCGCTGAAAACTTTTGCCGAACCGGACTGCGGTGAATTGGCCTGCCTGGTGGTGTCGCCCGAAGCGCGTGATGGCGGCTACGGCGAATTGCTGTTGGAACATCTGTTTCAAAAAGCACGCGCCTTAAATATTAAAACGCTCTTCGCCTTATCCACGCATACGGGCGAATGGTTTGTCGAACGGGGCTTTCAGACGGCCTCAGCCGATGACCTGCCTGCCGAACGCCGGCAGGAATACAATGCCAACGGCCGCAATTCCAAAGTATTTGTTTATGACTTGCAGGCCGTCTGAAAACCTCAATCCTATTATCCGTTTTTAAAAATCACTCAAATCTTATGTTGAAAATCATCTCTGCCAACGTCAACGGTATCCGCTCCGCCTATAAAAAAGGTTTTTATGAATACATCGCCGCATCAGGCGCGGACATTGTCTGCGTGCAGGAACTGAAAGCTCAAGAGGCTGACCTGTCAGACGATATGAAGAATCCGCACGGTATGCACGGCTACTGGCATTGCGCCGAAAAGCGCGGTTACAGCGGCGTGGCGGTGTACAGCAAACGCAAACCCGACAATGTGCAAATCGGCATGGGCATTGAAGAATTTGACAGAGAAGGCCGTTTTGTCCGTTGCGATTTCGGCAAGTTGTCGGTAATTTCGCTGTATCTGCCCAGCGGCAGCAGCGCGGAAGAGCGCCAACAAGTGAAATACCGCTTTTTGGACGCGTTCTATCCCATGCTCGAAGCCATGAAAAATGAAGGATGCGACATTGTCGTCTGCGGTGACTGGAACATCGCCCACCAAAACATCGACTTGAAAAATTGGAAGGGCAATCAGAAAAACTCAGGCTTCTTGCCTGAAGAGCGCGAATGGATAGGCAAAGTCATCCACAAGCTCGGTTGGACGGATATGTGGCGCACACTTTATCCCGATGTACCGGGCTATACCTGGTGGAGCAACCGCGGACAAGCGTATGCGAAAGATGTCGGGTGGCGTATCGATTATCAGATGGTTACGCCGGAGTTGGCCGCCAAAGCGGTTTCCGCACATGTTTATAAAGATGAAAAATTCTCGGATCACGCCCCTTTAGTTGTGGAGTATGACTATGTTGCCGAATAAGGTTTTTGGTAAATATGATTGGAATATAAACGGCAAAACCGGCGTAGGCGCGGCGTGGGTCGTGGCGGCATTTGTATTGCCTATGCTGGTGTGGGCGGTGTTTATGCTGGCGCGGATGTCCGGCTGGGTTGCACCGACCAAGGCCAATCCGACGTGGGCGTTGGTGTGGCTGCTGTTTTCACTGCCTTGCCTGCTGATTGCGGCCAAATGCTTTGCTTGGAAGGGCTGGCGGATGGTTGCCAACATCGTACTTTGCCTGGCGACTTGTGCCATCCTCAGCGTGCCAGCCGCATTGCTGATTGCATTTACACTCAACGACTTGCTCAAATAGGCCGTCTGAAATGCAGAGCTTCGAACTCGAAGAAATGGCACTGTTTCTGATACGCGATGCAGATGAAGCGGAAATGTGGATAGACCGCTGGACGGTCAGCTATCCGATTGTTCAAACCGCCAAAGCCGATAGTCAGCAAACTATTTCCGAATGGCAACATGCCATTCAGACGGCCTTCGACTATATTGTCAGCAGAAATATTGCCGTCGTGGCTCATGGTGCCGGCGTGTCCGCATTTTTGGCATGGCTGTACCAAGCCGATATCATGACACAAAAACGCCTGACCAATATTATTTTGGTCTCGCCTCGTCCAGAAGCTTTTCCCGAGGACGAAATCCATACGTTCCAGCGTGTCCGCTGCCCTTGCCGTACAGCGCTGGTTATCGCTGAAACAAACGGCACGCCACGCGATTGGGCGCAAGAACAGGCCAACCGCTGGCATGCACGCCTGCTTCAATCGCCGCATTCCGGCCGGTTAAACGGCGCACTCAGCGGCTGGCAATGGGGCATGAAGTTGATGCAGGAAATGCTGTTGAGCAAATAGTTTAGAAGTGTCTATTAATAAACAAAGGCCGTCTGAAACCGATATGTATTTCAGACGGCCTTTGTTTGCAAATATCATGTTAAATATAATTAAAAGAAACTATTCTCATTTCTTTTATGAGGCAATATAATTCGGTTGTTTTGTTAAATTGAGTATAAAAATGCAAATACCATTTCATTTGGCTTTATTACCCACGCTGATTATTGCTTCCTTCCCTGTCGCAGCCGCCGATACGCAGGATAATGGTGAACATTACACCGCCACGCTACCCACCGTTTCCGTGGTCGGACAGTCCGATACCAGCGTACTCAAAGGCTACATCAACTACGACGAAGCCGCCGTTACCCGCAACGGACAGCTCATTAAGGAAACGCCGCAAACTGTCGATACGCTCAATATCCAGAAAAACAAAAACTACGGCACGAACGATTTGAGTTCTATCCTCGAAGGCAATGCCGGCATTGATGCTGCCTACGATATGCGTGGCGAAAGCATTTTCCTGCGTGGCTTCCAAGCCGACGCATCCGATATTTACCGCGACGGCGTGCGCGAAAGCGGACAAGTGCGCCGCAGCACCGCCAACATCGAGCGCGTCGAAATCCTGAAAGGCCCGTCTTCCGTGCTTTACGGTCGCACCAACGGCGGCGGCGTCATCAACATGGTCAGCAAATACGCCAACTTCAAACAAAGCCGCAACATCGGTGCGGTTTACGGCTCGTGGGCAAACCGCAGCCTGAATATGGACATCAACGAAGTGCTGAACAAAAACGTCGCCATCCGCCTCACCGGCGAAGTCGGGCGCGCCAATTCGTTCCGCAGCGGCATAGACAGCAAAAACGTCATGGTTTCGCCCAGCATTACCGTCAAACTCGACAACGGCTTGAAATGGACGGGGCAATATACCTACGACAATGTGGAGCGCACGCCCGACCGCAGCCCGACCAAGTCCGTGTACGACCGCTTCGGACTGCCTTACCGCATGGGTTTTGCCCACCCGAACGATTTTGTCAAAGACAAGCTGCAAGTTTGGCGTTCCGACCTTGAATACGCCTTCAACGACAAATGGCGCGCCCAATGGCAGCTCGCCCACCGCACGGCGGCGCAGGATTTCGACCATTTTTATGCAGGCAGCGAAAATGGCAACTTAATCAAACGTAACTATGCTTGGCAGCAGACTGACAACAAAACCCTGTCGTCCAACTTCACGCTCAACGGCGACTACAACATCGGCCGTTTTGAAAACCACCTGACTGTAGGCATGGATTACAGCCGCGAACACCGCAACCCGACCTTGGGTTACAGCCGCGCCTTTTCCGTCTCCATCAACCCCTACGACCGCGCGAGCTGGCCGGCTTCGGGCAGGCTGCAACCCGTCCTCACCCAAAACCGCCACAAAGCCGATTCCTACGGCATCTTCGTGCAAAACATCTTCTCCGCCACGCCCGATTTGAAATTCGTCCTCGGCGGCCGTTACGACAAATACACCTTTAATTCCGAAAACAAACTTACCGGCAGCAGCCGCCAGTACAGCGGCCACTCGTTCAGCCCCAACATCGGCGCAGTGTGGAACATCAACCCCGTTCACACACTTTACGCCTCGTATAACAAAGGCTTCGCGCCTTATGGCGGACGCGGCGGCTATTTGAGTATCGATACGTCGTCTTCTGCCGTGTTCAACGCCGACCCCGAGTACACCCGCCAATACGAAACCGGCGTTAAAAGCAGTTGGCTGGACGACCGCCTCAGCACTACATTGTCCGCCTACCAAATCGAACGCTTCAATATCCGCTACCGCCCCGACGCGCAAAATGATCCCTACACTTGGGCAGTCGGCGGTAAATATCGTTCGCGCGGCGTGGAATTGTCCGCCATCGGGCAAATCATCCCCAAAAAACTCTACCTGCGCGGTTCGTTGGGCGTGATGCAGGCGAAAGTCGTTGAAGACAAAGAAAATCCTGACCGAGTGGGCATCCATTTGAATAACACCAGCAACGTTACCGGCAACCTGTTTTTCCGTTACACACCAACCGAAAACCTCTACGGCGAAATCGGCGTAACCGGTACGGGAAAACGCTACGGTTACGACTCAAGAAACAAAGAAGTGACCACACTTCCAGGCTTTGCCCGAGTTGATGCCATGCTCGGTTGGAACCATAAGAATGTTAACGTTACCTTTGCCGCGGCCAATCTGCTCAATCAAAAATATTGGCGTTCGGATGCCATGCCGGGTAATCCGCGCGGCTATACTGCCCGGGTAAATTACCGTTTCTGATGAAATCAGGCAAAGGCCGTCTGAAAATAAGGCTATGATCTAAGCCATATTTCAGACGGCCTTTTATAAAGGTTGAAATAAAACTAAACACATTTTTTCACTCAAATCGAACACACCTCCAACAAAATGCCATAAAATCCGCCCATTGATTTGAATGTAAAGAGATACCTATGAAACTGAAAACCTTAGCCTTGACCTCATTAACCCTGTTGGCATTGGCCGCTTGCAGCAAACAGGCGGAAACCAGCGTTCCGGCAGACAGCGCCCAAAGCAACACATCCGCTCCGGCAGCCCCTGCCGCATTGACCGAAGGTGTCAATTACACCGTATTGTCCAATCCGATTCCTCAACAGCAGGCCGGCAAAATCGAAGTATTGGAATTCTTCGGCTACTTCTGCCCGCATTGCGCCCATCTTGAGCCGGTTTTGAGCGAGCACATCAAAACGTTTAAAGACGATACCTATATACGCCGGGAGCATGTCGTGTGGGGTGATGAAATGAAACCTTTGGCACGTTTGGCGGCCGCAGTGGAAATGGCCGGAGAATCAGATAAAGCCAACAGCCATATTTTCGATGCGATGGTTAACCAAAAAATCAACTTGGCCGATACCGATACCCTGAAAAAATGGTTGTCCGAGCAAACAGCGTTTGACGGCAAAAAAGTATTGGCTGCATTTGAAGCGCCCGAAAGCCAAGCGCGTGCGGCTCAAATGGAAGAATTGACCAATAAATTCCAAATCAGCGGCACGCCGACTGTGATCGTCGGCGGCAAATACCAAGTCGAATTTAAAGACTGGCAGTCCGGCATGACCACGATTGACCAGTTGGTGGACAAAGTACGCGAAGAGCAGAAAAAGCCGCAATAAGTTGAGGATTGAATGAGCAAAGGTTTCGCGTCCCTTATCTCTTTTTCTTTCACTGTGCTGAAAGATCCAAACCATGTGTGATTACTGTTCTGACCTGCGACCTACCGTTCGTATCAGGGTTCCGAAAGAATTATCGCAAATGTTACTGCAAGCCTCTGATCGTTTAGCAGACGGCACGCTTATCGATATTACTCCAGCCTACGACAAAGTTTATGGTCCCAGCCTTGATTTTGCCAAAACCATCGCCAATAGCGGTTACATTACCCATACTGATTCTCAGGGTAATCGTGACATATATGGTTGGAACGATTTCGTGGTACATTATTTTCAATGTACGCACTGCAATGCCGTTTTCAGGCTTGGTGCCGAAACCTACCATGGTAGTGGTGGCCAATGGGAAATGTTGGAAGAGGCAACGATACGCTATGAAAATCCTTAAAAGGAATAGATTTCATAGTTATATGTGAATAGTAATTCTTGCTAGAGTAAAAACAAAAACGCCGTCTGAAACTTTTCAGACGGCGTTTTCGGTCAAATTAGCTTACAAACCCGGGAACATGCCTTTCATTCCCTTCATGCCTTTGGCCAAGCGCATCAGTTTGCCCAAGCCGTTGCCACTGAACATCTTCATCATTTGTTGCATTTGTTCAAACTGTTTGAGCAATTTGTTCACTTCCTGCACGGTCGTACCCGCGCCCATTGCAATACGGCGTTTGCGGCTGGCTTTGAGCAGGGCAGGGTTGGCGCGTTCTTTTGGAGTCATCGAGTTGATGATGGCTTCTACTTTGCCCATCGCTTTTTCAGCCGTTCCTTCGGGGATTTTTTTCGATATTTGACCCAGTTCGCCAGGCATTTTTGACATTAGGTTTTCCAAGCCGCCCATATTGCGCATCTGTTGGATTTGCTCTTTAAAGTCGTTGAGGTCGAAGCCTTTGCCTTTTTGCAGCTTTTTCGCCATTTTGGCGGCGGCTTCTTCATCAATACCTTTTTGAACGTCTTCAATCAGGGTCAATACGTCGCCCATGCCGAGGATACGGCTGGCAAGACGGTCGGGGTGGAAAGGTTCGAGGCCGTTGATTTTTTCGCCGACACCGATAAATTTAATCGGTTTGCCGGTTACATGGCGTACGGACAATGCCGCACCGCCGCGCGAGTCGCCGTCCATCTTGGTCAATACGACACCGGTCAGCGGTAGGGCTTCATTAAATGCCTGAGCGGTATTTACCGCATCCTGACCCAGCATGGCATCAATAACGAACAAAGTTTCAACCGGGTTGACCGCCGCATGAAGCGCTTTGATTTCGTTCATCATCTCTTCATCGATTGCCAGGCGGCCAGCGGTATCGACCATCAAGACATCGTAAAAATGTTTTTTAGCGTAATCAACGGCGGTAGTTGCAATCTCAACCGGTTTTTGGTTGGTGTCGGATGGGAAAAAGTCTACGCCGACCTGTTCGGCCAACAGGCGCAGCTGTTCAATCGCGGCAGGGCGGTAAACGT
This sequence comes from Neisseria sp. 27098_8_112, assembly GCF_041433235.1. Taxonomy (NCBI): domain Bacteria; kingdom Pseudomonadati; phylum Pseudomonadota; class Betaproteobacteria; order Neisseriales; family Neisseriaceae; genus Neisseria; species Neisseria sp. 27098_8_112. Next base: position 65,062 of record NZ_JAPWBB010000014.1, read on the forward strand.
CGGCGGATACCACCAAGACTTTTTTCTTCTGATCGTTTTTCAGCAGGCGGGCGAGTTTGCCGACGGTTGTTGTTTTACCGGCACCCTGCAAACCGGCCATCAAAACGATGGCAGGCGGTGAAACCGATAAATCCAGCGTTTTGTTTTCCTTGCCCATCAATTCGACTAAGGCTTGGTTGACCACGCCGATAAAGGCTTGGTCAGGCGTCAGGCTGCCGACGACTTCTTGGCCAAGGGCCTGTTCTTTGACTGTGTTGACGAATTCTTTAACGACGGGTAATGCAACGTCGGCTTCCAGCAGGGCAAGACGAACCTCGCGCAAGGCTTCTTTAATATTGTCTTCGGTCAGCGTTGATTGGCCGCGAATATTTTTAAGTACCTTGCTGAAGCGGTTGGTCAGGTTGTCTAACATACTTATCCTTGATAATGAGAATAGCTGCCCAATACAGGGCATTCTTTGTTAAAATAAAATTCGGATTATTTTACACGATAGTCCGAAGTTATGCTTCAAGAACACAAACACGTACACAAAGGCCGTCTGAAACCCTGCCGGCTGTCCGTCAAGTGTTCACACCTCTATTGAGAAAGATATTTATGCCGATTGTCTTAATCTGCCTTATGCTGGTGTATGCCGGATTGGGCGCATTTTCCTGGTTGCAACATAAAAAGCACAATAATAAGTCTTACCCGCTGAAAACCGAGCTTCTGATTTTGAGCGGCGCATTATTGGTACATGGCGCAGCATTGATGTTCCCTGTATTGCAGGATAGGGTATTGATTACCGGTTTTGGTTATTCGCTCAGTCTGATAGTCTGGCTGATGCTGATGATGTATTGCTTGGGCAGCTTCTTTTATTGTCTGCGCGGAGTGCAACTCTTATTGTATCCCTGTGCCGCATTGACCTTATTGTTGGGTTTCCTTTTCCCGGGGGATTTTTCAGGTCGCCAAATTGTAGACTTATTGCCACTGTCGCACATCGCATCATCATTGCTTGCATACGGATTGTTTGGCATCGTTACCTTATTTGCCATCCTAATCCTTTTAATCAACCGTAATTTGCACAAACGCCGTTTTTCCGCATTGGTCAGCTTCTTGCCACCTTTATTGAGTTTAGAGAAACTCATGTTCCAAGGTATGTGGGCAGGATTCGTTTTATTGACCTATTCAGTTATCAGCGGTACGTTTTTTGCCGAAGCCGTTTTCGGCAAACCCATGACCTTCACGCATAAAACCATCTTCAGTATTATGTCGTGGCTGATTTATGGCGCATTATTGTTGAAACACAGCATGACCGCATGGCGGGGTAAAAAAGCCGCAGTTTGGACTATTGTCGGATTTGTCAGTCTGATTTTTGCCTATATAGGCAGTAAATTTGTCTTAGAAATTATCCTGCACCGTATTGGATAAATAGAAACCATACAAAAAGGCCGTCTGAAATCAAAATTTCAGACGGCCTTAGTATTGAACCGGGTTGGATTTTGGAAGCGAATAGGGGAGATTTGAGTGTTTTTAGAAAAATAAAAACCCTGTTAAAACAGGG
>NZ_JAPWBB010000015.1:0-63741 GCF_041433235.1 Neisseria sp. 27098_8_112
TACTCCAGAGATTGGATGGTAATATGAAGATTGATATCCGTTGACTGAATCTTACTTTATTTGGATATGAAAAGAAAAGCGTACTGAAAAATTTCAGATAGGCTTTTTGTGTAAGTGATTGTATAGCTAGGAGAAACAGGAATTGATAGACTAAAATACTAGTACTATGAATTTAACATAATATAAATTATGTAGTTTTTCCCTACACCTAACAATCGCCGTTGTTTGTTCCAGTTTGTTAACTATTAGTTAATCTTAAAATAGCTCATTCTCATAATACTCTAAATTTAAGTATTTTGCAAATACTTTTCAAATATTAGCAACTTCTTTATACATTATAACACTAAGAGAGCATCAGCTTTGACAGGTAACGTGGGTTAATAATAGATGTTCTCTATAAGCAGTAACCAATATAATTTGATCTTTTCAGAATTTACGAGCTACTTACAATCTCAAAAATATTCCACATCAACCATCAAGGTGTATCAACACAAACTTCAAATATACGGACAAATCGTACAATCAATGGGTTACTACGATTCTTTTGTACTTAGTGATCCTAATGTGTTTAAAAAGACACTAATTCTGTATCATCGCTCACTCAATAAAAGTTCAATTAAACGTAAAGAAGTATCATCTTTAAATCAGTATATTGCAAGTTGGCACTGTTTTAGAAATTGGTATTGTTTTACTAGAAATTTAAAGGTTTCTTCTCAAAAAGTAAGATATTTTAAGAAACCTGATAGCATGGCAAATTCAATTCCCATGTACCAAATTTCTGTACGAATTCCCAAAGATGAGCATGACATCAAACAGATAAGAGACTGGTGCATTATTGATCTGATATATCATGCCGGTTTAAGGAATTGTGAATTATCCCGATTACAAATCCGCAATTTCGTTCAACACGAACAAGCACTGCATCTTGATAATAGATTCAAGAGGCCAAGAATTGTGTATCTTGACCAGGTAACTACCCATTATCTAAAAAAATATCTAAAATTATTATCACATCATTATGGTATGCCAAATGGTTTAAATGCAAAATTTCCCTTGTTTACGAAGAAAAATGGTACTGCAATTACACGGAATGAAATTACTAAAATAGTTACAACCTTAATAACTGCAGATTTGGGGCACCCCTTATCGCCTGGTACGTTGAGAAAAATCTGTGTATTTAATTATTTGATTGCTTCCAAAGACGTTAGGGCAGTTCAAATTCTGATGGGGTATAAGAACGTAACTTCAGTTCAAAAATACTTTAGCCACGATGTTAACCCTATGCGCAATGAACTTAAAAAGGCACCACATAGGTTCCACTGGAATCCTAAAGATACTTTTTAAGATATTTGGCCTGCATGAAAATCATCCAAATTGCCGCTATTAAAGGCAAAGAGAGTAAGTAGGGCGAAATTGATATAGGAATACACATATAAATCATGCACCCCAACCAAATAATTCCTGTTCTCCAGTATTTTGCCCGGTGATAAATTCCGGCACTCTCCCGTGAGGCATTTTCCTGTCTGATAGCTCTCATCACTAATCCATCTATTAAAACCGGGATTGCAAAGACTGCCGCAATACCTACAAACAATGCCAAGTTTCCTAAACGTAAGGATATAACCTTCAATGTAGCATCAAATTGTTGTAGGTATTTCATACGGGGAGCTAAGTAATTTTTGAATTTATAGCCGAAATCGGCCTCTGACTTAGCTTTCAGAGACTCATTGACTAATGTCAGGTCAAAAAATACGGTTTTCAGCCCCTTGTAACTTAGTCTGGCAATTTTCAGATTAATAGTATCGCCAACCTCTTTAGCTGGGAACGCATCATGGCCAACAGACTCAGACCATTTGATTTCATCTTCCAAGAGATTACCGGTGCCAAAATAATTTTGTGTCAACATCGAACTACCAAAGATAAGCAGCACAATTAAGAATAAGGTATAAGCAGCTTTAAACGGGAGGAATAAGAACTTTAAAGGCAATGAGTTCATGTACCATGCGCTTGTATTAGACGGCATAACTACTTCCCTCCGTAAATGCGTTTTCTTCAGCCGAAGGCTGGCTTAGTCTGTAAACTACGCGCATATCTGCCGCCATTTCTCCAATATGGGCAGGGATTTTCTCCAGCTTGTCCTTTTTGGGTAAAGGAAGCCGTATTTTATATAACTGGCCACCTTCAATAAGAGCGAAAGCTTGACCCTTTGGCAATTGGGTTAAATCAGCAGGCGTTAACATAGGAACTGTCTCAGCACCAATCCTGTCTTCGTTTCCACTGCTGAAATCTTCGTGACTATCCGGATAAGCAACATCTCCAGCCCTTGATACCAAGGTGCTGGTCATAATTTTGACTTCCGGTAACTGATTGGTCAGCATCTCTGCTGTTTCGACGGTTTTCACCCTAAGCATAATCATCGTATTCAAGTTGCCACCAATTTGACCTGCTTTGGCCGGGGAACCAATTTTGGCTTCTACGTCTTTCCATGTTTGCGTATAAACCGTCACTTGATAGCCGGCACCACCGGCCTTATTCAATAACGGAATAAATTCGTCACCGATTAATTCATTGAATTCGTCTGCATGAATTGAGACTTTTCTTTTCTGAGTTTTTCCACTCTGTCCAACCCCATGGCCAAATTTATAGATCTGACCTGCAAGAGAGGTTAAGTCAGCAAACATCGCATTACCTACGGCTGCTGCTACTTCGGCATCAGATAGGGAATCCAATCCAATATAGACAACAGCATTCGATTCCATGACTTTGCGCCAGTCCATAATGATCCTTGGATCTGACAAATCTTCTGTATCCGGGCTGATAAGCTTGGCAACTTCGCCAGTCGTCAGTTTTTCCAGCAATGGATACAGAGAGCTGACTAGCTTTTCAAAATAGGATCTGTCATTGGACAAAATACCACCCAATGCGTCAATAAGAGGTTCGTTGTGCTTTTTGGCTTTCAAGAAAGAACCGAGCTTCATTGTGTCCAAGTTACGCCCTGTCTTGACTGCGCTTTTTGCTTCCGACTCCGGCATATCAAAATTGTCGAAGTCTTTCTCCCAATCAGGGTGGTGCTTATCCAATATCTTTTTAAAGTAATCCCCCGCAAGTTCATCTACATTTGCAGCAGACTTATAGATATTTTCATAGCTTGGTTTAATGGATAAACCTTCCATGGTTTTCGTTAAAACGTTGACGAAACGCCATACAAAATCTCGGAAGGCAGCAGACTGACCTTCAGATGGCAGTTGGTTTGCAATCCTTGTCGCAACCTCGGTAATACGACCATAATCCCCGATAGGGTTGTACCGACAACTGTACTCGGGAAAACCCAAATGGAACATATAAAATGGCCTGTTTGATTTTTGCGATTCGACATACATTCTAGTCATCAGGTCTGCATCACCCTTCGGATCAAATGCGATCGTTACATCACCCCGCCGAATATCCTGAACAATCATGGTTTCACATAGTCGGGTTTTACCTACGCGGGTTGTGCCCAATACAACCTTGTGGCCAACGCGCTCCCCTAAATCTTCCCAAATATCATCTTCATCAATTTCAATGCCATGTAATTCAGGAGAACCTCCGACCGGAGGTAAAGGAGCAACTGGGTTCCACCATGCCGATTTTCGAGTTATGCGTGAAATCCAGTCTGTACCCATTGTCTCAATCTCATGTTTTCTTGCTGCCTTATAGAGTTTTGAGGGATTACGAAGTCCGTCATTCTCAGGCTGGCGTACCATAAAAAGACGTTGGGTATGTGTCTGTGTCCATCTAAACCCTTTTCCTAGAAAAAGTGCTTTATCAGAAGAAGGAATTTCATCAGCGGTAAGGGCATAATAGGGCAACTTCCGGATATTTTTACGGAAACGCATAATGCGCAATGCTGATAACGCGCGTTTGACTGAAACCACCGAAAAAATGGCTAAACTGCCATAAGCAATTACCGCCGGTACAGGCAAATGTGCTACTGAAATCGCTGTGGAGGAGTATGCGGCTACACTGATCCATTCATAGGGTGATCGATAAACATTTTCAGGGAAGTGGGCACTCATTTTTGTTCCATTACTAATAAGTCGGATTCGTCCAATTTAATATCGGTATTATTCTGAGGTCTTGAACCTGGCTGTATGATATGTTTGATATTATGTTCAGGGATAAGGTAGCAATAGAAGAGTCTGCGATTGCTACCATTTGTCGTTAGAACCCTATGCAATGAGCTTTTTTTCGTCCTTGCATGCAACCTCAAAGCCTCAAAGCCTTTTTGTGTAAGAGGGCCTAGACTTTCCGTATCAGATTTATTGAACACGCCGCCGGCGTAATCTCTAAATACAGCTGGCGTAACCAACAACATTCCCTGTTCAATAAAGTGGACTGTTGCACCGCTTCTATTGACAGCTATGCTGCCGTCTCCTAATCCATCTGCCAGCCATCGTAAAAATTGCATACCACGGTCTCTGGCTTCCATATGTTTGGCTTTGACTGAATCCTCGACTATTTCGGTTGACTCTGTTTCTGATTGCTTTTTCAAATTACGTTCAGAAACTAAGGCTTCAAGTTCTGCCATATTCTTCGCTCCGCTTGCAAGGCTATCTAAACTTTGAGAGTCATCCATGACTTGAACTGGGCGTGGACTAGATGTAGGTTCTTTTAGTCTTAGCTGCTCCAGTTCACGCATACCATTTTGTGCTGATTCAGATTCAGGCAATGAAACTGCTTCAGTATTAATTTGATGGTTCACTGTCTCAGTTGTTTTAATCTGTCCATGTTCTGATTCAGGATCAGCTGCTTTCTCAACAGGTTTACGATCGTCAGAGAAAAGGTCGGCAAGTTTTTTACGACCTGCTTTGGTACCCGATTTAATTGTTTTTGGAGTTTTATCTGTCTCAGTGTCTTTAACCTCAGTGTGAGGTTTGGCTACTGTCTCAGTTTCAACTTCCACGCTTATATTTTCCTGAATTGGGCTAACGGCATTTACTGCTGTCTCAGCTTCTGAATTGGTTGGTTCTGTTTGTTCTGAATCAGGTTCTATCAGGTTAAAGTTTTCGATTAGGTTATCTATTGAGCTGTAATTCCGTTTATTCGGGTTTTCTGCTTTTTCTACCTTACTGGATCTATTTTCCTCTGGAGCAGGTGTATTCTTACTGTTGTCAAAAGCAGAGTTCACTGTCTCAGTTTGATTTTTTTCGGGTAGGGAAGGCTGTTCTGTTATTTCCGGTTGAATAGACAGAAAATCCATTTTGTCTTTGGTGTTGGCTGACTTAATTTCAATATCTTGTGCTTGAATTGATGTTTTATCCTCCGAAGCTACAACATATGCTATTTCTTTTTTAGCGGCTACTTCAGAAAGATTACCTAAGAACTCTGCCGGATAATCTCCATCCGGATACAAGGTTTTGGCATTGAAACAAAGTACACTGAATACATTGCGAATCTTTTCACCGTCCATGCGGGTAAACTCAACCTCTATATGGGTAATTGCCCTGTGAGGATCGTTTTCCGGCGGAGTGACGGCACGGTACTCAAATAATGTGTCAAATATCCTTTGGTTATCAGTTGGAAATGACCCTGCAGCAGGATGTTGATTTTTTCTCAAATACTGCCGGATGTAGTCAGGTACATTTTTTGACATCAAATAGATACGATCACCCTTGCGGAACAGGTCACCACCGGCAGTCGTTGCGATGCTGAAATGGACCCCTCTGTCGGATAACATTTCCTTCAATGTTTCCATAATCGTTTCAATAAATGGTTTACGCTTGGCAGTTGAGAAGCGTTGACGGCTACCACTTCGTAAATCCCGAGAAACCGAAGTCATATCAGCATTCTTTATTAACTGCTCAAGAGGACTACCATCTTTTTTCCCACTCAGATAATTTCTCAAGGTAATCATTAAATTTGGATCTGTCGTGGCAAGCCATTGTCTGACATGCGAAGGAACCAAAGCTTGAAAGAATGTCCAAGCAATTTCAGCATGTGTGCTGTAAGCAGACTTTGCATCAGGAAATTCGACACGATAATAAAGCTTACCGCTTTCAGCCATCGAACCTGCATCAGGCAACCATAGCAATTTTTCTAGGCTGGTAGCCGAATCAAACAGCTCAACTTGAAATCCAGTCACAGTTTTACCAACGTCATGGAGTAGGGCTGCACACATGATGCCATAACGCCAGGCCGCAGTTTTCTTTGCTATTTCCTCTGTTTTGGCATTAGGCGGCCATGATTGAGATGTCGATGCGACTAGGGCCAGTGCAGCTACATCGAGTGTATGGCGGACTAAACCACCATCACCTGCATGGTGATGAGACTCACTGGCGGGAAGCCTTTGAACAAAGGCTATATATTTTTCCAAAAAGGGAAGGGCATCCTTACTCCAGTTTTCATCCGACAACCCTAAATTCATCTTTATACCGGATATTTGAGGGCTTAAGTCGAGCACCTGAATCAGTTCATGCGCTTTTAAAATGCGAAACCGGTCATTGACTATGTTCTGATCGCGATGGGAACCCTCATCATTATGTGATGTGGGTTCAGCACTTTTTTTCGTATTTATCAGGTATAGCATTGAGCCACCGATAAGCATTAGTGAGGATGCTAATGTGATGAGGCTTGTTTTCATGATGCTTTAAGCAAAGATTTTAGCCACATGCTGACTTCTTCTTTTTTGGCATGTGGTATATCAGCAATCAATTGATTGGGTAACGTAGTATGTCTAATACAAAATTCACCGAAACTTTCTTTTAGCGAATTCCAGTATTCTGAACCGTATTGAGCCATGAGAAATAAGATTTCAAAGTCATCGGCCAATGCGTTTGCAAAAACCGTGTCATTAATTTCTTCCGGCAATGGCTCTAAAAGTTTCTCCAGCTTCTCGATAAGGAAGGTTGCCGTATTTTCATCGTCATCGAGAGTCATCATTTCCAGATAACCGGTAGCACGCTGCATCCAGAACAACAATACGCAAGACCAGTTTTTATCGATATTTGTAAAGCGATTTACGACACCAAGAAGCTTGGAAAGATCTGTTTCATTCATTTTGATTAAAAAGTCAGAGTTGTTAAACCATTCATATAATCAAAAAACGTTACTATGTCAAAAATCAAAGTAAAAAAGGTTATTTTAATTAGAATTGTCACAAAACATAATTTATAGAGTATAATAATGCCCCTTTTAATAAACAAAGACCTACATTTTGACATGCAGGTCTTTGTTTTACCTTTAACTTTTTTCCTTTTCCCTTAAACCTTTTCCTTTAACCATTAAGGCTGTTGTTTTACCGTTACAGCTTTTAAAAAAGGCCGGCTGCGATTTTTTTAGCAGACGGCCTTTTGGCTTTTGGATAAGAGCCTTTACCCTTGTAGCATTCCTTTTAATATCAATAGGTTGCAGTATGGTAATTTCTATTATTTTGAGCGTAATCTCTAATTATATCACAATTATTTTATAAAAAAACATTTCTAAATAATTTAGTTAATTTCTTTTGATTTAACAAAACTTGTCGATTCTAGGTAAAAATCAGTGCCTACATACAACGACAGTAAAGACATGAGATTAAGGGCCATACTTTTACAGTTCGTCGTACCAGGTGTTTTGGTACTCGCATCTACAAGAGCAGATGCTTTTTGTTATCGGGAAGCCGGCAACAAATATGGTATCGATCCCGATATGTTGGAATCGATCGCATTAACAGAAAGCTCTTTCAGACCGAATATTGAAAGTCATACCGCCGATATTGGCTTGATGGGTATCAACCGTTCATGGCTACCCGTACTTCACAAAAAATTCGGTTTAACAGAAGCAGATGTATGGAATCCATGCACAAATGTACACATTGGTGCATGGATATTGGCAAATAGTTATCGTCAACATGGCAAATCTTGGGAGGCGGTTGGTGCTTATAACGCTGCATGTACCAAACTTAAAGGTCGGGCATGCTACCGCGCAAGAATGACGTACGCAAATAAGGTATATCAAAATTGGAAACGATTAAAAACACACTCTTCGTAGCTTCCACAATGATTCTGACAGCCTGTGCCGCCCCAAAACAAGCGGTGGTCGAGCAGCCTCAAGACGCAACTTATACAGTGGAACAAAATCAACTGGGCGAATTTGTATTTTGCCGTAATGAAGAGTGTTCAGGATTTGAACGCAAAGTTTTGGCGGAACAACCAGTTTATGCTCAAACAGAAACCAATTTTAAGCAAGATGAGATCAGAGTGTTTTTCAATTTAGGTAGTTCACACCTCGGTGCGGAGGGCGTGAGAACGCTCAAACGTGTTCTGCCTAAATTGAAAAAAACTCAGACGGTTTATTTACGCGGATGGGCTGACAGTATCGGAGGCCGAAATACTGCAATTAATAGACGTTTGGCTAAACAACGGGCAGCAGTAATCGGTAAATGGCTAAGGAAACATAATGTCTCCGCCAAAATTCGAACTGCCAGTTCCCCTGCCTGCTGCAATAGTGATGACACACGAAATGTTGTAATCACTTGGTAAAGAATGATCGGACGCAAAAGCTTGGCGATACAAGCTCTATATATGAGGTTCTTTATGAATATCAAACAAACTAAAGTAGCAAAATACGCAGCCGTGGTTGCATTGGCTTTGACCGCTAACTTGGCAATGGCCGCTACAACCGGCGCTGAATTTAAAGGCTTGGCCGACATGGTATCAGGCTGGTCTGAAGGCTATCTGGGTATGGCTTTGGGCTTGACTGCATTCTTGATCGGTTTGGCCGTAGGTCTGATGAAACAAACCATCATGCCATGTATCGTCGGCTTGGGTGTAGGCCTGGCTGCAACATTGGGCCCGGGCATCATTAAAGGTATGTTCACCTTGATTGTTTAATCAAACCGAAAAAGGGAAGTGATGAGAGATTTTCGAGTTCCAGTATCGATAGACGATCCCAAAAAAGCATTTATTTGGGATTTGGACGTATTCATCTTATTTATGTCCGGATTCGGTATAGGTATTGTCTCTCGTCACTTTTTCATTTCCATGTCGCTTAGTCTTTTTATCGCATGGCGATGGGGAAAGTTGAAGTCGGGCAAGCATCAATGGTTCTTTTTGCATGTTCTTTATTGGTACCTACCCATTAATGAAAAAAACAAACGGATACCTGAAACAAATAAACGGGAGTTTCTAAATTGAAGACTGAGTATATGTTGAGTGAATTAGCGGTAAGAACCGGCATCAAGGTCTTTTTTTGGGTAGTTTTAGGTATGTCTATAACTGCCAATCTATTTTTGTCTGCGACGGTACTCTTCAAAGGTACTGTTGTTCAAACAACGCTGACTCCTCCGGAAATCCGGCGTTCAATGACTGTATCAAACATCGCTTTTTCAAAAGAATATCTTGAAGAGATGGCTCCCTATACAGCCTATCTTCTTTTAAATGTGACTCCTAAAACAGTTGATTATCAAAACAGCCAATTATTAAAAATCGTTGCTCCTGATTATAAAGATGCCTTGGAAAAGGAACTGTCTTTAAATGCCTTATGGGTTAAGAAAAATAATGTCAGCACCACATTTAGTGCGACAGAAGCAACGGCAGACACTTCAGACAATACAGTTTCCATTCGTGGCGTTTTTGAGGTTAAACGCAACAATACAGTAGTAGAGCAAAAAGACCGCGAGCTACTCATTTCTTTCATAAATAATTATGGAACGCTGCAATTACTATCGATTAAAGAAGTTCAAAAGCGCGTCACTAAAGCAGAACCCGCAAATCAGGAAGAATCCGAAGTAAAAACCGAGGATGTAGAAATCAGTAGAACGGCATCAGAATTTAAAGGCGGTAATTGATATGTGTTCACCATTAAAAAAAATTGTCTTTACTGCCTTATTGGTAGCTGGACCCATCACTAGTTTTGCCGAGCAACGTGTGGCTGCAACAGAAAATACACCTCACGTTGTTTCAGTAAGTAAACGTAACTTGAGCAGAATCGCTATTGAAGGCGGTCGAATTGCCTCATGGAAATTTATGGATGGCGATCTTGAGCTTCAGAAAGATACGACAACAGGTCAACTGTTTGTTCGCAGTTTGACCTCAAATCCTACAAATCTTTTTGTTGTAAGCGAGGAGGGTAAGACCTACTTGCTGGTTCTTAAGCCTACATCGAAACAAGGTGACAACATCGTAATCGATGTGGCAGGTGCGAATCGTCATGAAGCAGCAGTATTGGCTGCGAAAAGCGGTCCTATGCCTGTGACGATGAATAGTACCGAATATGTGCGAGCCATCAAAAAAATGATGGCCTCCATGATGAGTGGCACAAGCGGCGATATGGGCATCAATCACAGTCGTGAATACCAAACCATCCCATTGTGGGAAAACACGCTGTTTGTTCAAACCGGAAGTTACACCGCCGCCGATATGCAGGGTTTTTCTTTTACATTAACTAATTTGGGTTCCAAACAACTTGAAATTAGAGAGCAGGAATTTTACCGACAAGGCGTTTTGGCGGTAGCGGTACGGAAACAGATTCTACAACCCGGAGAAATTACCGACGTATTTATTATTAGTCGTCTGGGAGGTTGAGATGAGGGTGAAAGTAAACAAATTTAACCTTTCAGCTGCACGAAAACGGCAGTTGGCCATTGCAGGTATGGTTGCAGGCGGTATGGCAGCCATTGTAGGCAGTGCAGTTTATGTCATTGAAGGCAATAAAAAGAAATCTGCCGAAGTTACACAGGTTCAAAACAAACAGCAGATCCTCAAAACTGATTTTACAAGTCCACAAGCAGGCATTACTGACAACTCTTTATGGATGAACACGGAAAGTTCGAAGATTGAAGATGCAAATCGAAAAATCAGCGAATTAGAAACCATGGTTCAGCAGTTACAGGAAAAGAACGGTAGTAATCCTGACTCAAGTAAGGGACTGGGGCCCGATGGTTTAGGCAAACCTCCGGCAATAAGCGGCATTGGCGATAACGGCCAACTCCCTCCAGCACCTCCGGCAGGTACATTGCCAAATGGGACACCTCCTGCAGCAGACAGACCCATTGAACGAAGAATTGTTTCAGGAAGTATGAATGAAGCAGAGCTGCAACCTGGAACGACTGGAGCAGTAAATACCGGAAATCCGAATGAAAATGTACGGGTTTCCCCACAATTAAAAGAAGCGGAGTGGGTTAAATCAAAAACTCCGCGTATGAATATAGAAGTAGTTGAAGACGGCGGAAAAGTTTCCGTCTCTCAAGGCAAGTTTCGGGCGCGTGACTCGTATATACCAAGCGGTACTTTTTTCCGATCTGTACTGTTAGGTGGGGTTGATGCACCGACCGGGGGTGAAGCACAAAATGCCAGCCCCCACCCAGTTTTAATGCGCGTAACTGATTTTGCGCAACTGCCCAACCGGTTTAAATACAACTTTAGAGAGTGCTTCGTTACCGGTCAGGCTTACGGCGATATATCTTCAGAACGCGCATACATCAGATTGCAGAATCTCAGCTGTGTAGGTACCGATGGCCGAGCCATTGATATGCCAGTAAAAGGTTACGTTGCCGGTGAAGACGGAAAAACAGGTGTTAGAGGCAATCTTGTAACGAAACAAGGTCAACTCTTGGCGAATGCACTGATGTCGGGCGTTATTAGCGGTATGGGTAAAGGCGTATCCGAAGCATTCAAAGTGACAAGTGATACTGCATTTGGAAGCACGACCTCCGTTCGAGGCAGTGATCAATACCGTGCAGGAATTGCTTCCGGAATCGGTGGTGCAGCTGACAGACTGGCTGACTACTATATCAAACTTGCCGACAAGGTATTCCCTGTGGTCGAAGTCAATGCAGGCCGTCAAGTGGATGTCGTACTGACTCAAGGTATCGAAATTGATACCGGCGAAACTAAATAGGATGGATTCAATGAAAAAGAAAATCTTGGCCACTATTGCAGCAATCACAGCTTTTCAGACGGCCTTTGCCGATGTCAAAACTGTTGAAAGCACTCTGCACAAGTTGTACCCAAATACCACGTTTTCTTCAGTAAAGGCCACCCCCATGGCTTCAATTTATGAAGTGACAATGGGTGACAACATTGCCTATGTACAAGAAAACGGTCGCTATTTCATTTTTGGCGCGTTGTACGATATGCAAGAGCAGAAAGACTTGACCGAGATGGCTCGTTCAGCGGTAACACAAAAAAGTTATTCCCAACTGCCATTCAAAAATGCCATCAAAATCGTTAAAGGTAATGGCGGCAAAGGCAAGCGTGAATTTGCACTTTTTTCTGACCCAGATTGCCCGTTCTGTCGTCGTTTGGAAGAAACATTGGCCGGCATGACAGACTATACCGCATACGTTTTCATGTTCCCGATTAAATCCCTCCACCCTGATGCAATTTCAAAAGCAGAACATATCTGGTGCAGTAAAGATCGTGAAAAAGCATGGAATAACTACATGCTGATGGATAAAGAACCGGCTGCCGGTAACTGTAAAAACCCTGTATCAGAAAATATTGCACTCGCAGAGCAGCTTAAAGTTCGCGGTACTCCAAGCATGATTCATAAAGATGGTCGGCGTACATCCGGTGCTATGCCGCGTGCTGAATTGGAAAAATGGTTGAATGGAGCGGAATGATGCGATTGAAAGCCTTATCAATTACTGCGGCAATTTTGATTCTTAGCGGATGTTCAACCTTAACCATGTCCGGTATCGGCGGTAGTGAAAAATTCCGATGCTCAAATGCTTGGAACAGTGATGATCCTTATTGCGCATCCATAAGCAGTAACTATAAAGCATCTGTTGCAGGTGTTTTACAAGACGGCATGAAAAGACAGGTTGGACAACCTTACACAGATCAAAGTGCCCGAACATTGATGTTAACGCAAGCTTATTCCTCCGGTACGCCCATTCGCTCTCAAAGTGAAATTGCTCGTATTTGGGTTGCTCCATATCTTGATACGGATGGCGATTTAAATGATCAAAGTTTCACATATGTCGTTCTGAATCAGGGTGATTGGTTAATAGCCCACAATCAGCAACAGATTATAGACGAGTACCGTCCTATCCGCTTATTGGGGAATGGAGCCAAAACTTCAGACAGTACGGTTGATACTTCTTCAACCAATTCAAATAACACAAATGACCGTATCCCCGATGTTGGTGTGAATCTTAATCTACAGGAAACATCGGGTATTCCCGGTACCACTCGCTAGAGGTATGTAATGAGTGTCCTGTCAAAATTTAAAAATTGGTTAGCTGGTTCGGATGATGTCGATCAACCGATGGAAGCCTTACACAACAACCCTGTTGATCCTGACTTTGACCATTTGAGCGACTATCTCAATTTTGGTGCATACGATACCAAAACAGAGTTGTTTACTCTGATGTCCGTTAAAGGCGACAAACCGTTGGGTATGGGCTTTGTTTTTGAACTCAACCCATTTTTAGGTGGCAGTGATGACCTGATCAGTAAATGGGGCAACCTGTATGCGCTGCTTCCTGAAAAAACGCCGATACAAGTTCAGATTTTCGGCTCCCCTGATCTGAGAAACTACTTCAATGAATATGAGAAAGTACAAGCATCACGTCCTATCGACGACCCGATGCGAAGCACTTTTGAAACTTTGGCCAAGAAACGTACTGAATTTTGGAATAAGGGCACACAGAAGGTCTTAGTAGAAAATACGGCCATTCGTTTGCGAAATCTGCGCTGTATCCTCAGTGTAAATTTGAATATTTCGCCTGACAACGGTGCTGAAGTCAGTAAGGCCGTTTCGCTCCTTGCCCGTATGCGCGATGCACTCATCTCCATGAAGATTTATCACCACACTTGGGATGCAAATGATTTATTGGGTTGGACAACACTCCTACTCAACCCTAATAGGATGTTTACTGGCCAACAAGATGAAATCGATCCTGTTTGGGACGAAACTAAATTTTTGAGTGAACAAATGATTGAGACCCGCACATCTATCAAGGTTCTTGATAGTGGATCGGGGCTGCGTTTTGGCAACCGTGCTGCGGGGGATTGCGTGATTGCTCAATGCTATTCGGCCAATCGCTACCCTGAAGAGTTTCATCTGTCCAATATGGGCGCATTGATCGGTGACGCCATTGAAGCAAACATGAATTACACATCACCATTTCTGATTTCCATGGCGATGTTCAAGCGTGATTATGATACTTCCAGTAATACCGTGAAACTAAAGGCTGCTCGTGCCAAACAAACAGCGGAATCCAAGATGGCCGCAGTTATGCCGGAGGCTGCAAAAATCAAACGTGATTACGACATCTGCCTTGACGCGTTCGGTAAAGGCGGGGGTGGTCTGGTGAGTTTGTTGCACCAAGTTGTTATTTGGGAAAGACCTGAAAACATCAACTTAGCAGAAAGCCAAGCAGTATCAATTTGGCAGTCTCAAGGGTTTGGTCTTTATCGTGACCAATATCTTCAACTGGGATCATATTTGACTGCCCTCCCAATGGCTATCGACAAAGAGGTTGAAAAATATTTGGACAGTAAGAAAAGATGGTCAACCAAAACCATGACCAATGCTGTCTGTATGTCTCCCATTATCGGTGAGTGGCACGGTTTAGGAAGACCTGTCATCGGTTTGTTTGGTAAGCGTGGCCAAGCCATGGGAATCGACTTATTTGCCAACCCTGCCGGCAACTATAACTTTGCCATTATTGGTGCTTCCGGTTCCGGTAAATCATTTTTTGCCAATGAAATTGTGCGCAATTACATGGGGCTGGGAACTCAGGTATGGATTATCGACGTTGGCCGTTCGTATGAAAAATTCTGCCAAATGATTGGCGGTCAATATATCGAATTTACCTATGAAGCAGGGCTGTGTTTTCCACCATTTCAAATGGTGACAGACATCAATGAAGATATTGAAATGTTAAAACTGATCTTTTCATTGATGGCCTCTCCGTCAGACTCCCTCACTGAACAGCAGGAAGCCAAGCTTCAACGAATTATCGAAGAAGTATGGTACGAATTTGGACAAGAAGGTACGGTTGATCATGTAAGAGAACGCTGTCTCAAGTGTTTGATTACCGGCAGTAATGAAGGAGGACAACCTGGCGACCGAGATCTGTCTATGGTGGCCGTTGCCGACCAACTGTACACATACTGTTCAGAAGGTATCTATGGCAGTTACTTCAATGGGAAATTGAATGTCGAATTTAAAAATGACTTGGTTGTACTGGAACTCGAAGAGTTAAAAACCAAGCCGGATCTGCAACAGATCATCATGCAGCTGATTATGTACCGCATCATGCAGGGTATGTACCTGTCACGAAGTCAGTACAAAATCATGATGATTGACGAGGCTTGGGCCTTGTTGGGTGATACAGGTACAGCTGCTCGTTTTATTGAGGAAGGCTACCGCCGAGTCCGTAAGTACAAAGGCGCATGCGGTACGCTGACGCAAGGTGCCAATGACTATTACAAGACCAAGGCGGCTGAAGCAGCGTTAGAGAACGCCGACTTTGTTTTCCAATTGCGTACCGGGGCTAAATCGCTCAAAACCATTCAAGAGAAAGAACCTTTTGAAGTCAATGATGGAATTATGCAGATTCTCCGAACTTTGAGCAAAACTGACTACTACAGTGAAATATTTGTCTCTACCCCGATAGGTTATGGAGTAGGTAGGTTGTATTCGGACCCATTCAACGTTCTTGCCTCAAGCTCAAAAGCAGAAGACGTTGAAGCCGTGAACTATTACAGAAATCAGGGATTGAATACAGCCGAGGCCATTGAAGCAGTTTTAAGGGACCGGGCTGCAACCCATTAATTATGCAGAGAATAGGATTTTAAGATGACTGAAGCGAAAGAAAAGAAAGAAAACACAGCAAATACCGCTCCGGAAAAGAATCCGGAGGATAACGGTGTAGAGGTTTCATTGGGCAGCCTTGTAATCGGCGCAATTTCTATTGCTGCATTGGGTTTGGGTATATGGAATTTCATGAAAAACAATGAGAAACCTGTCCATATTGTTGATTTAGCCGGTATCTCCATGACTTACCAGGAACAGGCAAAAAACCAAGGGCTGCAGAATGGAATTTCCGACCAGCAACGAGCCGCCATTCTCCAAAACTATCAAGCAAAAATGAATACCTTGCAACAGGTTATCGAAGAAAAGGTAATCCAGTGCGGCTGTAACATCTTTGTCAAATCTGCATTGGTCGGACGGAATACAGAGGTTGTTGATATTACGGCTGACATCATGAAAGAGCTGGATAAACGTATTCCTGCCACAGCTGTAGTTGCGGCACCGGCACACCCACAAGTTGAACAGACTGCTCCGGCACCGATGATGAAAGAGGGTCAAGGTACTCCAGTCACCGAAGAAGAAGCGGCGCGTTGATATTTGGAACAGCAATGAAAATGGCACAAAAAGAAAGCAACAAAGCAGTTCTGAAACGTCTTTATCAGGAATTTTGTCAAAAATATGCAACTCCTTTTTTAGCCGTTGTCGTCTGCTTATTGGTATTCAATCAACATTATGCTTTGGCATTAAATCTTTCCTATTCATTGCCTCATCATCTTTACCTCATCAAAAAAGATGTGAACAAGCTAAGTGACCTGAAGCAGGGCGATTATGTGGCCTTTGCATGGCAAGGCGGTTTTTACCCTATCGGGACGCAGGTCATTAAAGAGGTTGCCGGACTTCCCGGAAATCATGTAGCGAAGACGAATCGTACTTTTTTCATTGATGGTAAAGAGGTAGGTACTGCAAAAGAATACTCCCTAGATGGCATGAAGCTGGCAATCAATCCATTTGAAGGGGAAATTCCCCAACGGTACATGTGGGTTAAAACAGGACACAAAGACAGCTTGGACAGTCGCTACGAGTTATCCGGTTTAATCCATTCAGGGCAAATTATTGGTAAGGCAGTCCCAATTTTTTAGGAGTGAGTATGTCCCATAAAAAAAAGATAGCTTCGGTAACACTGGTTGCAATACTCGCAACAGGCATTTCATCATGGGTAATCGCATCGACACACTCCGGTGAGAAAGCCGGTGCCAAAATTGGTCCAACATACCCAATAGCTGAAAAACATGCAATTCGCGAAATTGAAGCACGTTTAAAGGCTAAACAAGACAGTGGCCAATTGGCTGCAATGCAGAAAGAAGTTCAAGATAGAATAAATCGCTCTGCCTTAAATTTACCGCCGGTAGAAGGTTTAACGAAGGCAACCAAAGGCTCTGTTCGTTACTTTGATCCAAGTTATACCCTG
The DNA here is from genome assembly GCF_041433235.1 of Neisseria sp. 27098_8_112. Classification (NCBI taxonomy): domain Bacteria; kingdom Pseudomonadati; phylum Pseudomonadota; class Betaproteobacteria; order Neisseriales; family Neisseriaceae; genus Neisseria; species Neisseria sp. 27098_8_112. Next base: position 17,192 of record NZ_JAPWBB010000015.1, read on the forward strand.
ACTGAAACAATTTATGACCAAGACGGCCAAATTATTGCTCCTGCCGGTACCGTGGTTAAACCTTTGGAAGTAGCCCCGATCCCATTCAAAATGTTTTTCTTTGATGGCCGAGAACCTGATCAAATCGATCTAGCCAAGAAACTTGCAGCAGAATATGGTGAATCATTTATGCCTATTCTGACTGCAGGAGATTGGTATGAGTTATCAGCAGAAATGGACCAGGCAGTTTATTACGACCAACAAGGACGTATGTCCAAAAGTTTTCAGCTGTCTGAAGTTCCAAGTTTGGTTTCCCAAGAAGGGAACCGGCTCCGCGTAGAGGCCATGAAACCGTGAAAAATTTTTTATCCCCACTGAAATTACTGCTTCCATTATTGCTACTTCCCACATTCTCTTTGTCTCACGCCGCTGAGGCTGTATCTACTACTTCAAATTCAAATAAATTAACCTGCCAAGGGAAGATGCTAAACCCGATAAACGATATTTGTTGGAGTTGCATGTTCCCAATCAAAATTGGCGGAAGTATCAACCTAAATTACTCAAATCAGGAAGACAATAAATCCACCCCAAATGATTGGTTTTGTGCGTGTAGTAAGCCTACCCGTGCAGGCGTAACGGTTTCCTTTTGGGAGCCGACACACTTGGTAGAAGTCGTGCGTACACCGTTCTGTATGGTGAGCCTGGGTGGTATCTCTCTTAAAAAGCAAAAAGTGGATGCCACTGAAACAGCGGGTAAGGCAGATACATCGAATAAGATTCAAAAACTTTTTGGCGGTGCGCATAAGCGTGGCCGAAATGAAGAACATGAGCAACATAATGCCTTTTACCAAGTTCATTGGTACAAGAATCCGGTTGTGTTTTGGTTAGAAGCCTTATTGGATAACGATTGTATAGAAGAGGGTACTTTGGATATTGGTTGGATGACAGAACTGGATCCTACTTGGAAATATCCGTCACTGGCCGTCTATCAAGCTCCTGATTCCGCGCTCTTTGCCAATGTGGTTGCACAAGCAGCTTGTGCAGCTGACTGTGTAAAAGCTGCAACTGGCTTTCCATTTAGTAAATTGTATTGGTGTGCAGGTTGTCACGGATCTATTTACCCATTATCAGGATGGATGTCCGGCCATTTCTCTGAAGTACAGGCTGCCAAATTAATGGTGGCAAGAATGCAGGCAAAAATGCACAGGGATTTGGTAGCTTGGAGAGCATCAGGCAAGGATGCCTTATGCGGGTACAAACTTAATCCTGTAATGGATAAGCAGAACTACAAAATGGCCATGACCTATCCCGTAGCTGCACGAAAATATAAAGGTCGATGTTGTGACCCTATTGGACGTTCAACATTAGTCAGAGACAGTGGCAAAGCCTTTCCTTACAAAGGCAATCAGTTTGCCTTCCAACTTTTCCGTAAGCGCGACTGCTGCGGTGCATATAAATTTAAGAGTGATTGACAGGAGATAGAGTGATGGACAAGTCTTTACGCAATGTAATCGTAGCCGGAGGTGTCGTCCTCAGTCTTTTAGGTGGTTTGGCCGGAGTAGGTAGTGCTTACGCCGATGCTGATGTAGAGGCGGCGAGAAACCGTTTGCGTACAACCATGGGTAAAGTTACACAAGGCCAAAACCCGAATGTCGGTGACAATCGGCAACAACCAGAAGTCCCGGAGTTGGAAGGTATCAAGCACCGTGTGCCCGATGTTCGTGACTACGGTAATGCAAAAATCAAGGCTGATCCAATGTCTATTGCACAAAAATACCGTCCTGCCTCGCAAGAAGCTCGACAAGCTGCGGAAAAGGCCGATTTGTTGGTATTTGTATCATTTTCAATGCCTGAAGCCAGCTTGAAACGTATTGCCCATGAAACGGCAAAAGCGGGGGGGGTAATGGTTATCCGTGGTTTTAAAGATGACTCACTGAAAGCCACGGTTAAGGCGGCTGAAGAACTTGCGGCTTTACAAGGCGATATGCTGATTCATCCTGAACTCTTCGACCATTACGGTATTACCGAAGTCCCTGTTACGGTAATAGCCCGAAATGGCGAAGATGGTTTAGACGGTTGTGCTGTAAATTCAGAATTAGGTATGTGTACAGAACATGCTGCTGTAAAGGGTGATGTGTCGTTGCATGCAGCGTTAGAACACTTGATCCGTGAGTCTAAAGACAAAAAAATTTCCGATATTGCAAATGCGAAATTAGCCGTTCTGGAAGGCAGAAAATGAAGTATTCCGTAATTATTTTGTCCTTGCTCTGTTTGTATCAATCGGCCCATGCAGAAGACTTTGGCAAATACGCCAGTGAGTTGGGAGGCAGTTTGGGTTCGGGCACGGTCAATAATATGATGCAACCTGCCCAATATACTCCGCGCTATACGGACAATGTGCCTATGGCCGAGCAATATTATGGTGGGGGGGTGTCGCTTCCCACCCAGTTCGGCGATGCAAAATTCAATGACTGTAAGAATCTACCGGCCAATCCTGATCTGTATTTGCGCCAAGAATGTGAAGGTGTAAATCTGATTGCAGGCAATCGTACCAAACGACCTGATGTAACGGTATCTGCAAATGAGAAACTAGTTACAGGAACACAGAAAATCGCCGGTGATCCGGCAGAAACGCTGGAAAAGTACAAATGGAAATATCCGGTCAATGCAGATGGCAGTATCGGTACTGTTCCATCAACAGCATGTCCGACAGAAAAAATAACTGTGCCAGCAATTAAAAGCGTGAAGCATTGCAGCGAATATACTGGTGCAGAACTCTTCTTATGTGAGGCCGCTTTGAAGGTTAAAGTAGATCCAAACTGGAATTACTCATGTTTGGAGACTAAATATCAAAATAACCAATATCAGTGCAGTAAGAAATTGAAAGTTGTATGTGAACAGGCTCCTGATTGTACAACAGCAGGTGTTGAAGCAGGGACATTACAGGGGGATATGCAAGTCAGCTTTATTAAAACTCCGGGCGAACATACACATAAACTAACCTTTGGTTCGATTGGTGACGACTATTTTCGAGATAACCAATATGACCGTGAACTTATCGTAAAAATCAAAAATCTGAAGAAACTTTCTGAATTTACGCTTAGACGTGTTGAATATGATGACTGGCTGATTGTGAAGGTGAATGACACTATCGTCTATAGTAGTTACAACAATAAAATGTTTTATGCAGATTACAAGCATAGCATGTGGAGAACAATCGCTCCTGTATATGATGAAAATGGCAATAAAATTGGTATTGCAGAACGAAAAACCTCATGGAAGAAAGACTTGAACATTGACATCCGTCCATACCTGAAAGAGGGCAATAACATTATTTGGACGCGTACTATTGCAGGTGGCGGTGGTGAAAGTGCTTCGATTTTCAGCGTACATCAATATTGCGATCCGATTTGTACAGAATCTTGGGAGGATGGCTGCAAAGAGTATGAGGAGAAGGTCAAATGATGAAACGTTTGATTTCTCTTATGGTAATTATCAGCCATTTCATGTTGGTAACGGCACCAGCGGCAGCTGCTATTCGTGAAGAAGCAGTTTGTCGTAAGCTATCCTATGTTTGCGTGGATGGTCCATCAACAAAGAATATCAATGGCGTAGAGATTACAAAAGACTGTTGGGAATATAAGGCTGAATATCAGTGCTTAGAAAAAGACCCGGCTGATTATTGTGCACCATTGAAAAAACCAGAAGCAAAATGTGAGGTTCAGGGTCAGAACTGTCTTGAGAAATCTGAGGCCGGCGAATGTTTGCGATACACGCACCAATATTCCTGTGATGTGAATCTGAAGACACTTCACAATGGCCGTCTGCCCGAAAAAGTGGAAGAGTTGGAGCATACCCATGCGATAACGACTGAATGGGATGAATCATCTTGTCACGCCAAGGATAAAAAATGCAAGGTCGTTTCCAAGGAGTGCGTAGAACCGGGTAGCACAAAAGTAATTAATGGCGTTCCTGTCACACGCGAATGTTGGAAGGAACAGCGCACCATGCAGTGCATGACCGGTGACGATGCCGACGAATGCAGTGCCTATGACCGTAATAAAAACTGTAAGTTAATTGAAGATAAATGTACACACAAATTGCCTGACGGTACATGCCAGGCACGTGATAAACAGTACGAATGTATAGATTCTCCTGAAACAACAAGAGAGGTCTCAAGCTGTAAAGACCAAGATTTTGCAAGAACCATAAGTGCCATGGAAATGGCTCGGGAAAGCCAAAGGTTCTATGATTCAGAGAAACAGCAGTTTTTCAAAGGTGAGCCTGATAAATGCTCTATTAAATTAGGTGGTGCTTTAGACGGTGTTTTCGGTGGTGATTGTTGTAAAACAGACGCTGACCCAGCAAAAATGATCGACTTTGTCGTTCAAGCAGGTACTGAATATGCTGCGAAACAACTGTTGTCCAGCGTAGCCAGCCACTATACCTATACTTTGTTGCAAACCAATGCGCCTCAGTTTTTGACGACTGCGTTGAGTGCTGCCGGTCTTGGTGGTTCCGGTGCTTCGGCAGCAGCAGGTGGGGCGGCGGCAGGCGGACCTACCGGGCTGAGTGCTTTTGGTTTTACAGCCGGTATTCAGGGCGGTCAGTTGGTAGTTACTTTCGACCCGGTGAGTTTTGCGATTGCCATTGCAATCATGGCATTACAGCAATGGTTGAAATGCGATCAAAAAGAAATCTTGGTCGCAATGAAGCGCAAAGCCGATTTGTGCCACTACATCGGTTCATATTGTAGTTCCAAAGCCCTGGGCGGATGTGTGACTAAAATGGAGACTCAGTGCTGTTATATCTCCAAATTAACCAAAATCGTAAACGTGCAAGGTAAAGCCCAATTAGGAAGAGGGTGGGGTACTCCAGAAAATCCAAGCTGTGAAGGTTTCACCGCTCAAGATTTGGAGAAAATCGATTTTTCCAAAATGGACCTTGCCGGTTTCTATGATGACGTTTACGCAAATATGGCCAATGTTTCCAAGCAATCAAACCATGCTATCGAAGGTGCGGTTGAAAATATCAAAAAAGGTTCAAACGAGGTAAAAAACTACTATGATCAATAAATCAAAAACTACGTTGATTGCAGTCTGCATGAGCATGGTAGTAGGGCCATTGCATGCTGCAGAAACATTTAATGGCGGTATTTCATTAGACAAAACCGAGAAGTTGGTGAAATCGTCTATCCCACTGCCTGATGGCAAGCCGGACGTGCTTCTAGCTTTGGCTATGCGCCATGGTTCAGCCAGAGGGCATTTTAGTGGGAAGGCTGCTGCTGCGGTGCACAAACAGTTCAAGAAAGAAGTGCCTATCTACATTGAGGCAGTCAGGCAAGAGGCATTAAAAAACAAGCCGGGCTGTAATAAAGTACGTCTGACTTTCAAAACGACACCGCAATATGAAAGCCTTGCACCAACACAATCAGTCGATATGGAAGTTTGTCCTAATAAGCGATAAAAATCATGAAAAATATAATCCTAACTATCCTTTCAATTATCATGTCTGCCTCTTTTTTACAGGCTGCAGCCGAGGGTATGGGGTGGTATGACCAAGATATTTGGAAAAATGAAAACCGTGCTTTCTTATGGTATCCGGATGCCAAAAAGCCCAAACAAGCCAGACAAAGCCAACCCCAGAATACCCCGGTTCGCAATGAACTTGCAGAATTTGAAATGCTGCAAAAAAATTTGGATGAGTCTCGTAAAATTGCCGTCATGAATCCCACACCTCAAAATTTGAAGCGATATATTGAACTTCAAGAGGTCGTTATGAATAAATCTGCGGCGTTTACTGACCAATGGCAAAGGGTAATTTGGCAGAACCCAGATTTGGATTACAGCCAACGTGGTCGTCCGAATAATCAACTGGCCCAGCAACAATATGATCATAACCGTCAGCAACAAAAGGCTGAGGCAATTAGAAAACTTGCAGGAGAGAACGGTATTCTGTTTGTTTTCAAATCAGATTGCCCTTACTGTCATACCATGGCCCCAATTTTGAAAAATTTTGCCGACCAATACGGTATTAAGGTTATGCCGGTCAGTCTAGATGGTGGAGGTATCAATCATTTCCCACGCGCTTTACCGAACAATGGTATTGCACAAAGGTTGAATGTTACTACTGTACCTGCAATGTACGTCATGGACACAAAAACCAAGCAATTTACACCTATTGGATTTGGGGTAATGGCGCAAACCACGCTTGAGGATCGTTTCTTAGCGTATTCGCGCCCTGTCGGAACATTATATTAATCAAATTAAAGGCCCTATATAGGGCCTTTAGTATTTATATTTCAATGTATTAACTGGTTGACAATGCAGATAATTTAGGTAAAATAAAGCTTCCTTAATCTCAAGTCTTTACTGTAACTCATCTCGGTTATAGTAAGGATTCCCCTACTATAACCGCTTCATCGGAGCGGTTATGAAATTTCACATCTTTCGATTACCAAAGCCGGCCAAAGTGCTGGCTGTTTGTGTTTCCTCTACAAAATATCTATGCTTGGCAGCATCACTGTCTCTCCCAATCAATAGTAGTGCCGGCATTGAGAAGAATATGGCTGACATGTTCAACTCAATGGGTGCAGAAGCCAATTATTCTGAGGCAGGTGCATTCCACGGCCAAAGTGGCAGTCTTTATACCGGTGGCGGTCTTAACGTTCGCAATCCGGTGTCAGATGTCAGCCTTGCGAATATTCAATTACCTTCAATCAGTGCAGGTTGTGGCGGTATAGATTTCTTCGCAGGCTCTTTCTCGTTTGTCAATAAAGAACAATTCATCCAATTTACACGAAACCTTGGCAATAACGCAGCAGGTGTAGCCTTTGACCTTGCACTTAAAGCCCTTGATCCGATGATCCAAGATGCAATTGGCGGTATTCGCGATATAGTCAATTATGTTAATCAAAACAGTTTAAACAGTTGCAAACTAAGTCAGGATATTGTCGGCGGCGTAATGGGTAAACTGGGTTCGTTGGCCAGTTCAAATTGTCGGGCTGCATCAGTAGATTCAGGTTCGTCAAATGATCCGGCAGAAGGTACTTGGTACTGTCAAACTGCTAGAAACCTTGTTCATGAAGCCGATAAGGTACGAAACACTGGAAAACCCCAAGATACGATTAGCTATACCGGCGGTAATTTGACTTATGAGGCCATGAAGAACTATACAGGTCAACGCGCTAAATTGGGTATCGACATGGACTTCTATTACAGCATGTTGGGAACAGTTGTGTTTACTCCATTAACAAAACATGAAGAGGATGATGACAAATATAAAGTTGGTGTTCAAAGTTTTGAACCCAAAATTCTCAGCATACAAGATCTTTTAAACGGCAAAAACAATGCCGGCGGAGAAATCCGGGAGAAAATCGTATTAGACATGTGGACATGTAGAAACGGTTCTAAGAAATTAATGGAAAATTGTTCAGAGAAAAATAATGTAGAAATACCTTCTTTACGCTACATGATTCATGAACGTATTTCGACTTTACCTACTGCAATACGGAATAACCAAGGATGGAATGAGACTACGCGTGAACAAATTGCTGCCATTGTCAATAACAGTAAATTGCCCATACTAAAAATGGCTGTATCAGATGCTTTCCTTGGAACTGGCTATTTGAAAAAAACAGCAGTTTTAGATGCGATTGCCGTTGATATTATGGCCAATATTTTGGACCAATCTGAACGCCAAGTGCGTTCAACCTTGGGTATGTACAACAAAACAGACGAGGTAAGCGGAGAAGCTATCAAAAAATTATTCGCTAACCTAGCTGAATTGCGCAGCAAAATATACAAAGAACGTATTGATTCAATGAAGAAAATCGAGATCGAAGAAAATATGATGAGGGCTATGGAGCAGTTTGAAACACAATGGCGTTCAGCCTTTGTGGATACCAACAACTCCATGACTTTTGATTCGATGAACCGTTTCTAAGGAGAGATGATGGCTGTCGAATACTTTACTTTCCCTGGCAACGGAGAAGCTGTACGGGCGGTTTTCAATGGCGTTGCCACAATATCAGGATCTACGATGATGGGTGGCGCAATGCAGGCTGCTGCCTTATTTGGATTCCTGGTCACTCTTGCTGTTGCAGTCTTCAAATTGGATTTGAGGGATAACTTCAGTTATTTGTTTGTCGTGTTATTTTGTTGGATGGGTATGATGGTCCCTAAAACCACTGTACTTATTACTGAATCAGGTGGGTATGGATATACAGGCCGTCAATATACTGTTGGCAATGTACCTGTCGGCCTTGCTTATATGGGTTACTTTGTGAGTTCTTTTGGGCAAAGTATTACCCGCAAAGCCGAGCAAGTTAACCACCTGCCGGACGACCTCAATTACTCACGCACCGGCATGCTATTCGGAACGCGCCTGATGGAAAATATCCGTGAAGCACGAATCCCAGATGCACAATTGACTCAAGACTGGGCACTGTTCATGAATCAGTGTTCATTCTTTGATATGAACCTGTATCACTTCTACACAGTGCAAGATTTAGCACAAAGTACAGATATTCTTGCAACATTAGGAAATACCAACCAAGCTTTGTTTACTAATGTTTCACAAACCACAGCGGAAAAGAACGGAAGGCTGAAGTACAACGGAAAATCAACAACTAAGACCTGCAATGAAGCAGCAAAACTACTGAAGGAACGCACGGAGTTTTATAGCAAAAATTATTTGCCTAGCTACATTGCCGAACGTGTTTTTGCAGGTTTGGGTACAAATTCGGCAGGAATAAACCGGGTAAATGCCCTGGCCACGTTAGGCAATAGCTCATTCCAGTATCTGCTGGACAATTCCCGCTTCGATACTCTGAAAAATATCGAACAGGCGGCGATGGTTGAGGTTATTCGTCAAGCAGGCATTATCAATGGCCAACGCAACCGAAATTCGGCTGCTGTACAGCAGGCATTTGCTCAAGTTCAAGCTCGTAATCAGTATATTGCAGCCCAAAAAACCGGCTCATCAATGGCAAGTTGGAATCTTCCCTTGATTCGTTCTGCTGCTGAGGCCATTCTGATAGGTTTATTCCCCTTTGTAATGATTCTCGCCATGTTAGGTGGCATCATGGCATTCCGGTTATTAAGCTTCTACATGATGAGTATGCTATGGATTCAGCTTTGGGCACCTGTGGCCAGTATCATCAATATGATTATGACTATGAATGCGAAGCGTCTGTTTAGCGTGGAAGCAGCCAACGGCGTTATTACACCGGGAACAGGTGATACGTTATTGATGGCAGCAGCCGATGCACAAGCAGCTGCTGGGGCTGCAATGTGGCTAATCCCAGTCATCGCCGGTGCTCTTGCTATGGGCGGACGTAGTCTATTAAACGGTATGATGGGTATGACTACATCAGCCAAGACAACTGGTGAGGCAGCGGGTTCTCAAGCAGGGGCGGGGAATTACTCTGCCGGCAATATGAACTACAACAATAGCAATGCCAACAAACATAGCTTAAATCCCGTATATACCGACCCTCAAATGATGACTGCTCAATCAGCAGCCGGTACATCATGGCGGAATATGGCAACTGGCGAAAATCGCTATCAGGGAAGGGCGGACAGCTTTGGCAATGTCTCATCTACCTCTACTGTCAGTATGTCTGATGTTTACACTCAAGCAGCCGACCGAAGCACGACGGCAGCCAAACAGTACGCCGCATCTTCAGTTGAACAAACAACCTTGGGTAATACACAAACTTTGGCTTTCGGCTTACAAACTGTCGGTCAAAACGGTGTGAATTATTCAGTTACCAACGGCATGAGTAGTTCTACCGCTAAATCTTTGGATCAAATTTGGCAATCAGCAAAAGATATTGCTCAAAGAAACGGTATGGGCAATGATGTACAGACAGTCAGCTCTATTGCGCTTGATTTGGGTGCAAGATTGTCAGGCGGAGCAACAACGCCGCCTGGCACAGGTCTCCATGGTAGTGCCACAGTAAGTGGAGGAGCATCTATTAGGGGTGAAGGTAGATCTTCAAACAAACTATCACATGATATCAGTGAAACAGCCAAAACTCTTGAATCTCAAGGTGTTAGTATTACAAGAAATACTCTTGAAAACATCGGGCAAAGTAATGCGTTTACTCAGGCTCAAACTGACAGTAGCAGCCTTGCTTCTCAAGCTCAAGCCAGCTATAACAAAGCACATCAGGCCAGTATCAGCGAACAACAAAGCTATGCTGAGGCTCAAAGTCATCGTGAAGCTGCTTCCCGTACAGCACAATCTGGGGCGACTGTTAGTATTGATAACGCAAAAGCCATTCGAGAATATGCTGATAAGAATGGTATAGCCTACAGCGACATGTACAATAATCCGTCTCTTGTAACAGCTGCGGTAATGGAGGAAGCAGTTTCTCAAGCTTCAACTTTAAGACAGCAAGCTGAAGGTACTCGGTTTGACAGCACAGGACAGGTTAACCCCGATGATCGTCCTACTAATAACGTAGCTGCTGCTTATAGTAATTATGTGTCTGAGGTAAACGGCCAAAAATCTAGCACTTTTGCCAGCATCCAGGCTGAAGCCGACAGAAAAGGTATCAATAGAAATGAGGTCCGATCAAATATTGACGGTTGGCAACAAACTCTGGAGCAGGGAAGTAAAGCCGCACAGAACTATAATCAGGAGGTTTTTGATGAAGGTAAGGGAGCATACGGAAGAAATAAAAACAACCTGAATACTCAAGGGCAAGACACCTTCAATCATGTAAACACTTTTGCTATGGGTGCTACACAAACTTTCTATTCCGATAAAGCATATGACCAAGCGAAAAATAAATATGGTAAGACTGAAGGGCGGCCAGGAAGTGGCTCTCGTAACTACCGCCCAAAGAAGTAGCCCCGCCCGGTATCGGCTATCGCGGCAATGGGGCAAAATCATATGGCTCAGGAAATGAAACTTTGGGTCCATTATTACCTGGTGCACACATTATCATCAGCCCATTTGGAAAACGGGTTCACCCTATTTTGAAGACAGTCAAAAATCATAAAGGTGAAGACTATCGAGGCTCTATCAATACGCCATTGTTGGCACCGTTTAGTGGCAGAGTAGTGGAAAGTCGCTATCAAGCAAATACAGTCAACGGTAAAACTGTCGGCTGGGGACACACTGTCGTAATTGAAGCTCCAAATGGCGTAAGATACCGAGCCTCTCACATGAATAGTGCCAGCCCGCTACGTTTTGGTGAAGTCGTTAGCAAAGGGCAGCAAATTGGTAAGCTTGGTGCCAGTGGTGGGGTAACAGGCCCGCATCTTGATGCTATGCTGTACTCTCCATCGGGTAAAATTTTACCTGTGAGTGCCTATCGCGGAAAAACCTTAAATGAAATCGGTAAAATCAAATAGAGAAAGGTATAGATTATGAGCATTGCCCATATTGTCATTGAAATTGAGGAATCTGCGACTTTAGATGACTGCAATGTACGGTTAAGTTACAGTGGTGGTACAGAGTTGCAGTCGGACGAGGCAAAGACCGTGTTTTATAAAACCCTTGAAGCAATTGAGGGGGTTTTAGAAGAAGACTAGATGAAAAAATAGGCAGCTCAAGCTGCCTATTTTAATCAGATAAATGCCAAATATTTCTCGGATCATGTGAATAAGAAGGATTGTGCCGAAGTGTATCCTCCCAGAAATCGTTTAACCACTCATCATTAGTGACAACATCAGTGTCAGACCCCAGTTTCATATTCCTGAATATCTTATTGAGAAAGATTGTCAGCACGGAAAATGTTATCGCCGGGAAGACAAACAGCAAAACTATGTTGGTTGTCCTATCAAAAAAGCCGTTTAAAATGTAGAAAAAACCTGCCGTCATGAACATAGTTAAACACAACGATACTATGGCCGCTTCAGGTAATTTGTCTTTTTTTGCCATGGGGTGTTTCTCAACTTTCTGAAAGTCTTTCCATAAGGTCTTCAATTTATGGATCCGTTCAGGATCAGGATTATGTATATCACCAACCTTTCGAGCTCGTAGTCCACGGCTATGCTCAAATGGTTCGAAATTCACTATTTTTCCTTGAATATCTGAACCGGTGGCATGACGGAAAAAGTATTCATGACCATCTTCACCGAAGATAAAGCCAAAATCTTTTTCATAGCTATACCATTTTACGAATCCGATCATGATACTTCTCCTTTATTTATAGGTTACTTGGATACTATCACTTGTAATCCAACGTTCATTGCCTCTGTTTGGCTGAATTTTAATTAAGCCATTCTCACCTTTTTCTAAGACCAAAGCAGACCCATAGGAAGTAGTGATTTTTTTACCCGGTTGTACATCCGTAACTTTGCTGCGGTAGGTTTGTTCCCCTGTATATCCCTCAGCAAAGGCAAAGTTTGTATAGTTTTCGTTGTACCACCATCCCATCCACTGTACTTGTTTGCCGTTGATACAGAAAATATCGGAAGTCAGTGTTTCAACTGCCCCCTTGTGATGTTCGCAATATGCTTTGAAAGTTCCTACTGCATCCTCAACTGTTTTTTCATGTTCAGATTCGGATCTTGCATAGAATTTTCGTTCGATTGTTCCCGTACTTTCAAAAACCTTGCCTTGAACAATCCGACTAAGCCCCGCCAATTTACTGTCTTTCATCCAATCTTGTACAAACTTGGGATAGGGTTTATCCAAAGAAGCTTCTAATGCTCCGTCAATTTTGGCCGGCTTTGATGCAAGATTTAAGAAATTTCCCTTAGCCAGGGCATTTGAAATGGCGATAACTGGTAATAATCCAATTATAATTTTTTTCATTTTAATATTCTCCTTTTATTCTTGGGACTTCGCACCAAATGAAAACAGCGGCTTATGGTTCAAACCAACTGTCCCAAAATATGTTTTACATTTCACCTCCGGATTTTTGTCGCAGCCATATTTGCCATCTGGCATAACATTGGCTTGAACAAATGTCGGAACGGCATATCCTCTAAAGAGTTTAACCAACTGCGGTGCAATTAATACGGTAATGCCCTCATCGGTAAAGCGTTTAGCCTCTGTCACTGTCTCAGAAATGGAATCATTAAGGAGACCTTTCAATACGATAATACTCTTATCTCGCTTTGCAATCCTGATAACTTCTTTATAGTTATGTTCTTTTTTGAGATTTAAACTCATTAAAATCAGATTGTCTTTATAATTACTGGTTGCCGGATCAATAATTCCATTTTTGGTCCGTAAAGCCTGGAACTCTTCAGGTGTGAACCGAACAATACTTCCTGTATCAGTATCAACACGCAGATACCCTCCGTCTTTCACATAATTCAACAAATCACCAGGCACTTCTGTACTTTGTGTTTCACGAATATCTTTGTCATGGTTTGGCCAAGATGTACCCATGACGACATTCCGGCCATAAATAGTACGATCAACCAAATAGGAACTTACCAATTCCTGAGCCACGCTGCCAGCCATATTACCGCAAGCAGCTTGTGTCAATAAGGCGGTAGCCAGCAATGTAGGTATCAACAATTTCTTCATAATATAGTTCTCCTTTAGGTAATTTGTATCAGACTCAAAAGCTCATTTCAACTTGATCAGCTTATTGGCCATACGTCGTAGAATCCCATGTTTTTCCGGCATTTCCCTTTTCTCGGAAGTACTTTGGGATTTCTGATGTTCTAATAAGGCTGCATACTGAGCAGCCAAAGCCGAATATTCAGCTTCCAATAAAACATGTTTATTCTTCAGCACCTCAAACTCGTCTTTTATTTGCTCTACTTGTTGTTCATCGGCCTTTATTTGATTATGTAGTGTCAAGGCCGTCTGAAAATCCGTACTCAAAGGATTACGGAGTAGGGTGCAGAGAATTTGTTTCCGAAAGGTGTTCCGAAGTTTCTCTACATGGCGATCAATGCGGTTTTTGATTTCTTCATTATCGTAATTGAGTAGCTCGTCTTCATCAATATACAAAAATGAACCCTTATCTGCCCGTATCTGCACCACCGGTATCCCTATTTTCGATAAGGCTAAACATTTAGGTGCATTAGAAGCCAATCGTGATGTATGCCAAATCTCAACCGCCAATTGCCTCTGCCACCTTATCTCATGCCTGAGTAGGGAAGAGTTACCTGGTTGATCAAATTCAAGCAAAACATCAATATAGAATGTTTTGCCATCTATCTCTATCCGATATTCGGATAATGCACGGTTCAGTCTAATAGTAACAGGCGGTTGTTGCTCGGTGTGTTCAGTGTAATTTAGAACAGTCGTCAGGCCGCCGGGTAAGTTGGATAGTTCGTTCAGCACTTGTTTGCAAAGCAAGTGGGTTAACGATTCAGGAGCAGAAGCACCACCGGAGTCAGCCTCACTGTAATAGCGAAAAAAATTGGTCGCCTTCCTCCTGGTCAAAACCATTTTCTTTCTTGTGCCGGGACGATGACGGCTGTAGTAGATCATTCCTTCTCGGTGTTTTAGCTTTGCTTCAAGTGCAGTTAACCATTCATCACCATCTGGACTCGTATAAGCAATAATTTTCAAACGATCAAAATCCTTTGGGAAGAAAAGCATCATTGGAATAAGACAACAATCAAATTCTGTATATCCTGTTTACCACTATAGGGCAACTTTTTCTTCTCCCTTTTGGATTCAACCGGTTTATATACAGACATAACCAAAATTATAGATAACGGTAATTATTATTACAAAGTTGAAATATTCGGTAGAATACTGTATTTTGACCATAGGTTATTTACAGTACACATTATACTACTGTAAAATATAAATACAATAACTTAAAATCCAGTGGATTAATTACAGGATTTAAAATACATGAGCAACCTCAAAATCGCACGGATTTATCTTAGAGTAAGTACACTACAACAAAATTTAGAGCGTCAACGCAAAATTATAGATGAGGCTAAGGAAAATGGATTTTACATAGCTGGAATCTATGAGGAAAAGGCGAGTGGGGTAAATGCAAGTCGTCCCGAATTGAATCGACTCATCGATGATCTTCAAGAGGGCGATTGGGTTATTGCAGAAAGAATTGATCGAATCACTCGCCTCCCACCTCGTGAGGCAGAATTACTGATTCAAAGAATCACCGAAAAAGGAGCCAAGCTGCATGTGCCCGACGTTTTTTCTTTCGGTAACTTAGATGAACTTATGGGTGAGGGTGATTCTCTTCCAAAATATTTAACCGAACCACTGATGGAAGCCTTGCAAAAAATGTTCTTGCGTATGGCTTTAAGTATTGCCCATGAGGATTGGAAGACAAGAAGAGAGCGTGCAAACCAAGGTATTGCACGGGCCAAAAAAGAAGGGCGGATGAAAGGCCGGCCTGCAAATGATGAATTACACAAAAGTATTATCCAACTCACATTAAACGGTGTGAGTATTACAGGGATAGCATCCGCACTTAAATGTAGTACATCAACGGTAAGCAAGGTTAGACGAGCTTATAACCGCAAACATAAGTCAGGTGACAAGGATCAATTCGATATATTTAAACCAGCTTTAAAGAAGTAAGTAAAGGACAAAATAATGGAAAGTTTCACCCATCTAAATGTCTCTGATATTCAAAACTGGAATATTGGGGATAACTCCCAAAATAGTAATGCTGAAAAAGTTACATTAGATATTGTGGCCTCAAGCAATGAGGTAAGAACAGTTATGAGGAAGGTTACGCTCGATGATTTCATCATCCCTGAATATCGAGGAAAAAATCCAGAAGATTATGAATTTCGTCATGATGGAAAAATAGTTAGAAAAGACCGTTGGGAAACTGGTATTCATAAAATTCATACGATGTTAGTTGAGGCTGGAGCGATGAACGATCAGCCTGAATTTGAAATTGACGATGTAGTGGAATCTGTACGTTCCTTACTCGAACCAATGTTGGGAACAAAATAATTCATATCATATGTGACAAAAAACGGCTACTCCAAGCTTTAAAGTTTGTCATCTTGTCTAAACTCTCCTCATAAATAAAGGTAAAAATATGTGGTTCAAACAAGTAAGTTTTTATCCCATCAGCAAAGAGAAATTACCGGATTTCGAATATCTTGCGAACAAGCTGGCACAATCAGAGTTTGCTCCTTGCCAAGGCTTGGATTGGTTTTCAGAGGGTTTTTCCTCTCCTGTTCCATTTTCTTCTGAATTAGTCTTCCCAGCCGATTTTACATGGAGAGTAGCCCTCAAAAAAGAAGAAAAAGTTCTGCCTGCCGGCGTTATTCGAGATATTTTGGACGAGAAGGTTTTGGAAATTCAAAATAGTGAAGGTCGAAATGTTGGGCGCAAGGAAAAACAAGAACTGAAAGAACAGATTACCGATGACTTGCTTCCTCGCGCTTTTACAAAAAGCACTCGGACTGAAGCCGTATTTGATACAAGGCGTGGTTTTTTATTGATTAATAATGCTACCACGACAAAAGCGGAAAATATCCTGACCAAACTGCGCGAAGCGTTGGGTGGTTTGGAAGCCGCCATGCCCAACACCAAACAATCGCCGTCCTCCCTAATGACCAGCTGGCTGTTGCAAGGCCATTGCGAAGGTGGCTTTGAATTGGACAGTGATTGCGAACTCAAAGGCGTCGGCGATGTTGTTCCGGTCGTCAAAGTTTCCAAACAAGACCTGACTGCCGACGAAGTGGTACAACACGTCAAAAACGGCAAAACCGTTACCCAGCTGGGCTTGGTATGGCGCGAACAAATCGCGTTCATCCTAACCCAAGACTTTACGCTCAAACGCATCCAGTATCTGGACGTTTTGCAAGAAGAAGCCGAAAGCAACGGCGACGATGCCGCCAGCCTCGCCTTTGCCTCGCAAATCCTGATGACCGAAGCCATCAGCACCATGTTGGAAGAACTGGTTACTTATCTTGGTGGATGGGAGCAGGAGTAAATTATGTCTGATATGACAGAAGGTTGGAAGTCTTTTAATGAGACTAAACGCCAAAATTTAGAACTGATATATAGGGATTGAAATGAAAGCAACTAACATCTATCTAGCCGCTAAAACCGACATAGCGCACGAAGCCTCCGACTACATCAACGGCTTGGCTATGAGCAACGGCTTCTCTACCGCAATGAATGATGACGAACTGAGCCAATATCTAAGCTGGTTTGAAGCCCAAATTCAAGGGTGTGACGAATATATTGCTTCTAACTTGGTTATTGAGGCTGAAGAAATAGAGATAGATGAAGAATATTTGTGTCTCAAATAACCAATTTTAACCAAAGGCCACTAATGTGGCCGTTTTTTTGTCCTCATACTCTTCTATTTTAGGGTCTCTGCCCCCAAGCCCCCGGTCTCGCCGCCGACTGCTCGGGAACAGGGCATGGCCTTCGGCCTACACCTGCTCCCTCACTTAAGCGTGTTATCGCTGCCAGTCAGTAAATGGGGTATTCATAAACGCCCTAGTAGGACGTTTACAAAGCTTCCCCATTGACAGCCTTTCAGCTCTATAGAAAGCAGGCATAGCCATAAAAGCTTACATTGTGTGCTAGACTATATCAAACTACGAAAGGAAATCCGGACACTATGAATAAAACTTATAGAATTGGAAAAAATGCCGGGTATGATGGCTGCGGTCTTTGTCTTGCGGCCATTTCTGAAAATGAAGCTATCAAAGTTAAGTATTTACGCGACATTTGTCCTGATTACGATGGCGATGATAAAGCTGAGGATTGGCTGAGATGGGGAACGGACAGCCGCGTCAAAGCAGCTGCTCTTGAAATGGAGCAGTACGCATATACGTCGGTTGGTATGGCCTCATGTTGGGAGTTTATTGAACTATGAAGAAATTTGAAGCCCCTGAAATTGGCTATACACCTGCCAATCTTAAAGCACTGAGAAAACAATTTGGGCTTACACAAGCTCAGGTAGCAGAAATTACCGGTACAAAAACCGGATACAGCGTCCGCAGGTGGGAAGCAGCAATTGATGCCAAAAATCGCGCGGATATGCCGCTCGTAAAATGGCAAAAACTTTTGGATTCATTAAAATAAAAAGCTTGTGTTGATACAGGCCATAGCAAAAGAAGTTACCGGAACGAAGTAGATGATGAAATAGTAGAACAACTGAAAACATGGTTGCCAGATTTGTTTGCCAGAAAACTCCGGGGTGTCATAGACGACTATTACGCCGTCCGTTGCGACTGGCACAACAGTAAATCGGTTGGATTTACGGTCAGCCGTATGGACGCAGAAATGCAAGCAACTGAAATTGTCAAATTCAGTGTCTGCCGGCATAGCAAACGAGCAAAGCCTTCTTGGGAATTTGTCGGCGGCAAAGGAACGCCACCGCCTGTTCCATTCGTGGCAGCAACGATCTATTCCAACAACCTGATCGTTGATGATTTAGCCGCCATAGCAGCAATTGCCGATTTTGAGCGATGTTTAGCTTGGACGTGGATGGAAAACCACATATAAGGTTATGTTATGCTTTTACTCAGACGCGATCACATCGATAGGATGTTTTCCATCATAGAAAATCGCAGGTTTGATACCTCATGGGAAATTACAGAATACGACGGGGGGATGAATTTTTTGGGAACCCTTGGTGAAGTTCCGGTGCATGAACTCACTAACCGTTCAGCAACATTGTGCTTTGAATGGATGGGAGAAATCTCTGAACCACGAGATACCTATGATATTGTTGGAATGAAACCAAACATTCTTTATGATTTCAACGGTTCAGGACAGCACTTTGACAACCCCGATCCGCGTTACCTACTCCCGGTAGGTTCTACCGGCTTGATTCTCAAACATGTCGTTATTGATGATGAGGATGAACTACTGCGAATTTGGTGCCTCAGACGTAATATTTACCATAGCAAATACAGACTGCTGAAAAACATTCCTATACTCAGAGATGTTTTGTTACACAGGGCATGTCAGGAAATTTACCGGATTAATGAAGACTGTCGCAAAAACACATTTGTAATTTCGATCTGCCACCGCCCGCGTGAAATATAAACTTATAGTAAGGCAGATTATTATTTTTAAATACTCGATTCTTGAAAAAAATCCTGTCATACCAATATACATGCCGTATCTATAATCTCTACTCAAGGAGCCTAAATATGCCGTTAAAACCTGGACCAAAACCGATTGCAAAATCAACAGGCAAACCCGATCAGCGACGCCGTGATAATAAAAGCACGCCTGGAAATAATCCGTCTTTAAAACCAAGCAAGTCATCCGGCAACCGTTGAGCCTGAACCTCCCACGCCCTCAGCTTATACAGGCGGCCGGGCTTTTCTACATTATTGTGTCATTTATTTGTAACTTTGACATCATATTTTGTTTAATATTTGAAGAGTTAAAAAAGGTCGTCTGAAGTTCAGACGACCTTTTTTCTATGGAATATTATCCACAGATTTTGTGGATGTTTTGGGGAAATCATATCCTTAGACTACGAGCAAATCCGCGAACCGTGTGGTATAGCACAGGCTCAACCTATCTCTGTTCATTTTCCAGTCATCCGCAAGCAGTTCGGAGGCAAGTTTTAGACGTCCTCTACCGTACCGGCGATTGATTTTGTCCCATGCCTCCATAACTGGATTGACGGCTTCCGGCTGCCATAGGTCCGTTTGTACATGTCCGGCTGGTTTCAGCCCATGCAATTCGATCCCGCATTTTTTATAGAGGTAGCCACCTCGGTAAACGTTCTCCAACAGATTTTGCGCCTCCCGGTTCAGGATGACGGTATCGGCTGACGGCACGGCCAAATTACGGCTCAGGCTCTTATGGTATTGAGGGGCTTCTTCCCTGAAAAAATCCGTGTGTAAGAATACGGTAACGGCAGAAGCCGCCAGTCCGTCACGACGCAAGGCTTCTGCCCCCGAGCTGATGTGATGTGTAATCGCCGCCTGCAACGCCTCCGGTGTTTCGATACACGTTCCAAAACTGCGGCTGCGGACAAGATTCTGCCTTGTTTGCGGTTCAGGGTGCAAACCATCACAGGCAATACCCTGCATTTCGCGCTGCGTCCGTTCGACCGTCACGCCGTATCGCCGGCGTAGGGTAGCGGTATCCGCCCGAACGAAGTCCAATGCGGTATAAATTCCTTGCGCCGCCAGTTTGGCCGCTGTTCTACCCCCGATTCCCCAAATCTCATCGACACCCTGGCTGCGCAAGGCACGAAGGCGGACAGACTCATTCCAATCTAACCAAACCACCACTCCTCCAAAGTGATCGGGGTAACGTTTGGCAAGATGGTTGCAAAACTTGGCCAGCGTCTTGGTCGGTGCGATGCCGACGCAGGTTGGTATGCCTACCCACTGCAATACGCGATGTCTGATTTGGCCGCCGAGTTCGGCGAGGTTCTCGATACCGGCCATACTGGCGAAACATTCGTCTATCGAATAGACTTCAATCGCAGGGACACAACCGGCGATAGTTTCCATCATCCTCCGGGACAGGTCCGCGTAGAGTTCGTAGTTGCTCGAATAAGCTTTCAAACGACCTTGAGAAACTAAGTGTTTCACACGGAAATAGGGTTCCCCCATCTTAATGCCTAAAGCCTTTGCCTCAGCAGATCGTGCAACCACGCAGCCGTCGTTGTTTGACAGGACGACGACAGGGACGTTCTTCAAATCCGGCCGGAATACCCGCTCACAGGAACAGTAAAAGCTGTTGCCATCTATCAGTGCATACATGTCAGCCACCCTGACGCACGTCTTTGATGACGAAAGTCACGACCCCAACAACCGACCATGTATCTCCATCGGTCGGTACAAAATCAGGGTACTCACCGGAAGCATTTTCAGAGTGCAGCTCAGGCTTACGACCGGGAACTTTGTATAGCCGTTTGATCGTAAACTCGTTACCTAAATCCGCCATCACAATATCGCCGTGCTTCGGTGTTTTAGAGCGGTCAATGATCATAATATCGTCTTTACCGATACCCGCATCAAGCATGGAATATCCACCGGAACGTGCGGCGAAGGTGGCAGACGGGTTTGTGATAAGGTACTCGTTAAAATCGAGATAGTCAGCAACATACGGCTCCGCCGGAGAGGGGAAACCGGCGGGTATTTTCTCGAGTGCATATGGGACTTTTAGTGTTGTCCGATTGATGGGTATAAGGCTACCTTGAGGCATGGCTGTAGAAGCGATCATGGCATCCACTGTTGGTATCAGCGACACTGGGATACGTTTGACTGCCGTGGCTTCACCTGTTTTGCTTTTGCGTCCTGCACCATCTCTGCGTCCACCGCGTTTTTTTGAAGCTTCTTCCATAATAGGCTATTTTGATTACGTAACAAAATCATTTTATCAGAAAGTATTTATGGGCAGGCAATGCTGAAATAAAAAAAACGACTGCTGGATGCAGTCGTTGGGATAAGGCAGAGTTTGAGGTTTCAAAATCTATATAAACTAAAAAAATAGAAGTAACGACAATTATAATTCTAGAATAATAGAAAAACTGTAAAGTAAAAATGCTATTACAAAAATTACAAAAAGAGGAATAAAAATTCTCAAAATTAGCTGGTAGGCTTCGGCTCTGTCAAATCCGAATTTATGGGAGAAAAAAATAAATAGACCAGATATCAAAACCATACCTGTAGCAGAAATTAGTAGCATAAATCCAGGTTCATTTATCATTTATACCCTCAAATACTAGTATCAAAAATCAAAATATTTAAAGAAACAGTATCCTACCGCTTTTTATTGAGTAAAGGCACCCCGAACAAGATACAGCCAACCATTGAAAACAATCCGATCAATCTTAAATTTTGCTTACTCCAAAGTTCTAAAGAACTTATACCATCATCGGAACCCAGAAGGGAAGGCAGGCCAATACAATAATGCAGGACAATCCAGAAAATGGTGATCCAAACAAATTTCCGAACAAAAGAATAGTTAAAAATATTTCTAATAAACAACAGGATAACAATTGAAATAAACTTTGCAATTATTGCTGAAGGAATTTCGTTTTGAGCGATAGACTCCCCCACCGATGGTGTTGCGAATATTCCTATTGCAACACCAAACATTCCAAACAACCCGGGAAGAGTAAATAAAATCAATAAAATAAAAGCATAACGCTCCAGTGGATGTAACTGTTTGAATTCGTACTTCTCTTTTTCGAACGCTTCTTTAAATTCAAGTCCATTCATTATTTATCTCCTCCAAAATCATCATTACAATGTATTCTTAATTTCTTTTTGATTCATTTTTGCTCTACAATTTGTTGCACGCCGTCCGTACCATTCATGGCATGGTGTAACTGCACTTGCTTACCCGATTCCATTCCTTTGGCTAATGCCTCATATTCTATTTCTGATCCTTGTAGGATTGACGATTTCGCATCTCTTGTTCTCGCTTCGGTCATATACGGATATTCTTTTTTTGCGTATCCGTCCATAATGGCTTTCTCTTCGTCGGACATCTCAAATTTTTTGACTGTCTCATAAGCACCCACAATCCAACCGCCGCAAAATTGGTCGGCAAGATAAGTTCTGTGTGCGGGCTTTCTTGCTCGGCAGGTTTTCAAAAATTTGCGGCGGTCGGCGGAAATCTGACGATAAACTACATCAAAGGCATAGGCTGAGATTTCTGCTCGATTTCCAATGCCGTAAAACATCATCGTTTTCCCGCGTTGGTAAGATTGGCTCCCAAATATATCGGCAATCATATTTGCAATGCCCCATTGCCAGTCTGCCAATTTAAAAGCCATTTTTCGATCGGCTTTCTGTTCAGAAACTCGTGATAAGGCAATATCCACTGCATTGACTTCATACTTTTCCATTAATGCCTGTGCCTGCTTTAATGCCTGTGCGGCTTCATGTTCATTTGCCGACTGACCCAAAGCCAAACATTTCTTGATTTTGTCTAAGACCTTCTCTTCATCCATCTCAAATCCTTTTAAATCAGTATCTTATATTTTCAATAAGGCAAAAAAATATAGATTGGTTGGTATTTTAATTTCGTACTCTTGCCCATTCGTCCTTTGCCTTGCTTTCGATTTGGTCTAGCCATTCAGCAAGGGCTGACACGCTTACAAACTTTGGGCTTTTCTTGTTGCTATCTGCTGAAATTACCGGCCATGGCAAACTTTGTGCATTTGCCTTTCGGCGTGCTACTTCAGGTCTTTGCCGGCCTTCCTGCATGCCTTCATCACTTCCTTTATGGAGTCCTCCGCTACGGTTTGCCCGTGCGTACATTTGGCTAAGGTGCTTTTCTGCGCCTCCGTGCCGTAGCTTGGAATATATTTATACGGATTCATGGCCAACATGGCATAAAACCAAATGAATGTTATTGCCAACCAATACATTGATACGTTGAATTTTCCTTTGAACCACTTATCTTGTACAATTATTAAAATGAAATGAATGGGCAGAAATGCAAACACATAGTAAAATTTAAAAACCCCATATTCATCATAAAAAATCTTTAATAACATCTCCATAATCATATTAGAATCCTATTAAGTTGAAGTAAGATAACCTTAATCTAAGTTATATCCCTTTTTTCTCAAGCAGGAAATGACCTTATTTTCCAGTTTAATTTCTTTTTCATTATCAGCACCAACTATACTTGTCACTTTGGACAAATCCTCCTTGAAACTTTTAACACAAAATATTAAATCGCGTTTCTCTGCTTCATCATTCAATTTCCCTACCAATTTAGGCAGCCTACTATCAAGTGTATCCAGCCAGTTAGATGATACACTTATAGTTTTGCTCTTCTTTTTCGTGGTTAAAACTGCGCCGTTTATATTAGCGGGTTGTTCCTCCATTTGGATATTGATGGTTTCTGGGTCATTATAGATAATCATATCGTTATGAACATAGTAGAAAAAACCGACTGATGACAAACCTGAAACTATTAATAATAATGTAGAAAATTCTTCGACTACTACATTTTCAGCACTGAACCTCAAAGAGGCAGCAGCCAGTACAAGCAGAAACATGATTACCAATATATGAAAATATGTATCTGAGTCAATAAAGAGAGAAGATAGAGTCATTTTATATATCCAAGTTAAAAAGAACTATATATAAATAATAGCTCATATTGCGAGCTATTGCAAGCTTTTATTTTCAATGAATCCAAAAGTTTTGGCCATTTTACTCGCAACATAAAACATAAATTCCATAAGATCCTGGCCGTACCGACAGCCGATACCATTATTCTGAATCGCGAGGCGCAAAATCTGTTGTCGGATGTTTACCGAAGCGGCTATCTCTATAAAAAATGCGGGATTGAATTGCATGGGCTAAACCCGTTGAACAGATACAGATACGGTAGAGGCCGTCTGAAACCGTGATTTTCTCAATATAGCTTATGATTTCGTTTTCAGGGCATGAAAACTGCCGCTTACCAGACGGCCTACTCGGTGGGATAGGTTTTCGCTCATTTGGATTTTCCTTTCACTAAAATGTGTTAGTTTCATTTGGTATGGAGGCAGCCTTAAACTTCATTTGCCTGTTGCACAATCTTTGCCAGTTTCAAAGTGTTTTCAAGCTGTTGCAACACGGTATCGTCGTATGCTGCGCCTTTGCCGGTTACGGCGAGCTGCAAGATGCTGTCGGTGAGGCGTACGATGCGCCACATCAGTTCGCGCTCGTATTTTTTCAAATCGTCAAGGTCGGCTTCTTCGGGCAGGTCGGCGGCAAGTGTTGCGCCTAAGTCGGGAAGCTGTTCAAACAACCTCGCCACGATATGCGAATGCACTCCGGCCTGTTTTTCAGCGTGCAAGATTTCGTGTTTTGCCGCTTGGAAAAATTGCTCCTGCGCTGTCAGTGCGGAGCTGTAATCGCGTGTCTGCGTATGCGCCAAGCGCGCCAGTTTGAGCAGTTCGCGGATTTTTTCAGACGGCGTATTCGCACCTTCGATTTTGAGTTCGGCAATAAAATCAGCATCTTCCTGAGTGATACGCACACTAATTGGGATACGGTTCGTTGCATTCATATTCGTTTGCTTTAGTTTGTATTCATTTGAATACAAATATACAAGATGAGATTCTGAGGCGCAATACCTGAAACCGTATATCTATGTAAACATCAGGCCGTCTGAAACCTGATTTTCGGTTTCAGAGAAATAAAAAAAAAGGCTGCCTAGGCAGCCGTTGGGTTTATACATCAATCATCTTGATCGAGCAGTTTTTTCAGTTTTGACAAAGGTTCAGTAACAGGAAACGTGTATCCAATAAATTCTTTGAATTGTCCTGTCAAATCCATCTCGTAGAGAGTTCCTGTCCAATCATTGAAAAACTCCAAGAAAAAAGTCATAGACGACGTATAGGTCGTTAAAACCAATCTCTCATATCTCAATTTGCCTTCGAATCCTTCAGAACACACACCACAATGTATTGCAAGGTGATGAAGCTTGTTAGGGTTTTCAGCAAGAATCTTTATCGCGTGATAGAGTAACTCGACATCTACGCTAACTGCTAAATCTGGAACTGAATAGTCGTATTCGTCGGACTGATGAATATTAAAAAGCTCTTCACTTTCCTCCGGGAAGACGATCTGCAATTTTTGCATCCCATCTTCTTTAGAAAGTGTGAATTTTGGTTTTTCAGGAATTTCATTGCTTTCGGTTTTGATATTACACATACTAGTCTCCAAAATGGGAGACAACCCTTTCGGGTTGCTCCCGAAAGGGTAGGTTTATTCAAAAATTATAAGTTATGATAACTACTCGGAATCTTCATCCTCGTCGTACTCACAACCGAAATGCTCAATCGCGAAGGCTCGCACTTCATCTTCTTTGCAAGGATACTCGAATAACGCGCCTTCATGACCTTCATAAGATCCCGCAAACCACATTCCCTCCTCCAAGTATTTGGCTTCAAAGACAAGGTCAGGAAAGCGTTTGGCGATTTCTTCATAAAGCCTATCCGGAGGACCCCAGGCAGTGTCACAGCTGATCCAGATGTCGCTTTTCCCAACCGTCACAAAAGTGCAGTCGGGATCTACGTCCCATTTGCAGCCCCAGTTAGCCATTCGCCAGTCATACCAATCCTTATGACCGTATTGGCGGATGTTTTCCGCAATACGCTTGGCAAATTGTTGATCGTAACGAAAACGAGATGCGACTTCAGCGTTATCTTCAAAATGGGTAAATACTTCACCAACAGTCAGATTGTCCCAATCAAATTTTTCCGAAAAATATTGCTTTAATTCGGAGAAAAGTTCATCCGGCAATCTATATTGAACGGACCAAAAGGATTTATCGCTCTGTTCCAGCATTTCCTGTTCCAAATTGATCAACTTCTTTTCAGGTTGTTGAGCAATTTGAAGCCAGGTCAGCTGCATGTAACTATCAGGCACTTCAGGAAGAATCAGCTCCTCCGGCATGGGTACAATATGCTGAAAGCTAAATTGATACCCATCGTCGGTTTTGATCAAGATTTGTTCCGCAACTTCAGCGATACGTTGGGGATTGCCTTCAAAATGAAGGCTGTTACTACACCAATTAGGCATATAAAGCTCCTAAGCAGGAATCCCTATCCCTGCGGATAAGGAAACCCGCAGGTTAATGGGCATGCGCCCGGGTTGATAAAAGAGTCGCCACCGGGAATCCGGAGCACATTTCAGACGACAGGTGCTTTAGATAAAAGGCAAAGAAACCGAAACGGTAACTTTGCCTTCAGGAAGCGGAACGACGGTCCCGCTGGTTTGGAAAAGAAGCACGGAAGTTATGCCGACTCTGCGTACAGTTCGGGCAGGATTTCACGGTGCAGCCAGCCGGTGACGACTTCGCGTAGCACATGGCGGCAGCCATCAGGCAGAACATCGGATAGACTGAAACCGAACTCGTACAGTCCTAGCCCTTCATTCGACTGCCACTCAATGATGGCATTGCTGTGGCGGCGGAAAATCCAGGCGATGTCTTCATCTGATAAATACTGCAATGCCACCTGAAAAATAACCATTTTGTCAGGACGGTTAAAATACTGCCGATAGGCAGACATCAGATAGCGCATGTCGGCAACGGCGGATACGCCTTCACCGGCGTATCCGTCCTCAAGGTAAGTGACGGCTGCAACAGCATCACCATTGCTACTGCTGATACAAACCATGTCGGCATTAGCCTGTTTGGCAAACTCTTCACAGGTTTGGGCAAAGATGGCCAAATCAGCCCCTAATCCCAATATTTTCAGTTCACGTCTAATAGCGGCCATGGCACCATCCGTGTGGGCGGTCAAAACCGCACCGTTTAATTTAGCTGCCGCAGCTGCCGATTCTTCCCGATCGGGATTCATCCATACAATAAAGTTTTGCATTATGTTGCTCCTTAAAAAGAAAACGGGGAACACAGTCCGAAGGGATTGTGTTCCCCACGGGGTTAATAAAAATAGCCGTCCGTCCCGAAGGACGTGCGCAATGGGTAACGGCAATACGCGGGTGGCAGATAAGGTCTGCCGGTCTGTAAACAGGTATTTTCAGACGACCTTGATTGAAGGTCGTCTGAAAATACCTGCCCGAAGGCAGGTGAGAGGTGCAATTTCAATCAGAATCCACCGTATTCGGGGCACTTCCGGAAATCAGAATGTCAATCAGTGTCTGTGCAGCTGAAATGGGTATCTCGTTGCCGATCATGATACTCTGCAACGGAAAATACCTGCTTGAGCCAAACACAGACAGGCCAAACTGATTGGGTTTGAGGAAAAAGGAAAAGCCGGGCTCTGCGTCACGGTACAAATGAGCCTGAAGGATGTTTTCGGAAACATCCAAAACCGATTCGCCGTTTTCGCCAAAGACCAAACCGTATTTCAGGGCAATATAGTTTGCCACTTCAATCAACAGACGTTCGGCATCAGACGGCTTGGGATCAGACGACAGTCTGCCTGCGTACCACTGCCTGCGCTTTTCTGCAGGTGTGTTGAAGACTTTTTCAGCCCAAAGGCGCACCGCTTCGCTGACCTGAATACAGCCTTCTCCTTCGAGAACGGCGACGGCATAAAGCCAATCGTCGAAATAATCGGCTGCCTGGCCAAACGTCAGACCGCTGCCGATAAAGTCGGCAAAGCCGTTTTCGACACGATAGGCAAGGTCTTCGGCATATTCTTCAAATGCCTTATAACTTTCCTCTGTAATTACTGTATCGCGGGGAACATCCCCCATATCCCCAAGACAGTAACTCATATCGTCCGATTTGAGGATGGCGTTGCTGCGGTAGTAATTGGGATAGTGTTTTTCGATAAAGTCCCAGTCCAAAGCGGACGGGCGAAGCATGAAATATTTTGAAACGGACACGAGATTTCCTTTCAGGATAAAAAGAGGGATACGCGCCCGTCGGGGAACGTATCCCCGTGGGGTTTAAAGAAGACTAAATTAATTAAAGAACAATTGGTTTGTCAGGTTTGCGGTTTCTTCCGTACTGTTTAAAATATTTACCCAGTTCATCTTTGGCCCATGACACCGTTACAATATCGGCTACATTTCTATCTGACTCCAATAATTCAAATAAGTCTGTACGACTTTCTGCCAACCAAAGATTGATTTCATCCTTGTTACGACTATAAAGCCATTGCAGATCCTTGCCGGTCAAATAGTCGACATACAATCCGAAATTTGACTCCACACACACTTTTTCTTTAAGAAGATGCAGCAAATCAGCACATCCTTTGTTGATCTCAGGCTCATTAACTGTTACAGAAGCAGCAAAAACATTACCATCTCTATAAGGCCAATTTTCTGATAGAAGGTTATGGGCGAAATACTCTGATACTTCAGAAAATTCGACTGCAATCCCTAGCGGAAAGCCTTTATTAGACAAAAATTCTGATACCTGAGCTAAAAGGTTTGACCACTTATTGCTTAAAGTAAAAACCTGACCATTCAGAGCCAAGGCTGCATCTTCTGCAAGCTCTTCATCTACATTCATACTAATAATATAAGTTTTCATTGAGTTACTCCTAAAAAAGGGAACCCGCCCCAAAGGACGAATGCCCCTTGGGGTTAAAAATAAAGGTTTATTCCAGCAAAAAGATTAGAATTAATCGTTCGGCAATGATTTCAGGTACCGATCAACGGTAGAACAAGCCCAACAGTTAACAATTTTCTGTATGATTCTGCCTTCTGATTCTGGATAATCCAATTCAGGATCGATAAAATCCTCCCAGATCAGACCAGAAGAATACAGCCAATAGGATATTGTTCCCATATTACGTTCGTACAGCCAGGAAGCAGTTTTCTCTGTTACAACTCGTTCTAAATTTTCACGAAAGTTGGTTGATCCATATTCTATATCCTTCATAAGATAGGCGATGTCGTCATATCCTCCTATATTCGGAACAGGAACCAACAAGAAACTGTCATTATCGTCCATACCTGAATCGGACAATGCTTTGACCAACATAGCATATCCAACACTGCGCCCGCACATAACACGGCCAAAAATCTCTTCTGCCTCGTTATCAGTCAGGCTTTCGATAAAGCCGGGTTGATGCAAGATTTCTGTCCATTCCTCATGACCGTACATGGTAGGTACGAAGACTGCTGCGGTATGGTAATTATCGGCTTTATTGGGTACGGCACCTGCTTGGTTTTCCAATCTGAGGTATTCGTCTACAGGAATCACGCCTTTGATCATCGATGCGGAATACCCAAAGTCGGACAGTCTGCTACCGATGACATCTGTGATGTTTTCACGGCTACATGGTTGACGAATAGTCTGGCCGTTGAGTAGCTCTGCGGCCTTACCCGCAACTTCATACTCCTGTTTAAACCAGACAATGTAGGTTTCGTATTGATTATTCACTGTATTGCTCCTAAAAAACTGGGATACCGTTCCCCAGGGGTACGGTCCCCACGGGGTTGATAAAAGAAAATGCCGTTCATCCCGAAGGATGCGTGTCATGTTTAACGGCAGGACACAAGACAGATAAGGTCTGTCAGCCTGTAAAGACAGGTATTTTCAGACGGCCTTACTAAAGTCGTCTGAAAATACCTGCCCGAAGGCAGGTGAGGTATATAACGATTGCAAGGTCAGTAATCTTCTGGGAACAGGAGTGTGGTAAGACTTCTGTCCCATTCTGTAATGACCCAAATTCTTTGGTCCCCGATCTTGTAAGAAGACATTATTCTGCCTTCTTCACCTGGCTTGAGTGCCTGCTGATTCAACTTTGCATCTTCAGGGGGAAGATCTCCCCATATGCCACGGCGGTGGGCCTCAAGCAATATTTGGGCATAAAGATTATTGTCATACAGTTGTGCAGGCAGGTGCTCTTTTGCCCAGTTATCTACTGTTGCCGTCATAGACACTCGGCCAAGGTAAAACAAAGAAGGGGAATCACATGCAGCCATAGCCGCCAGATCAAGTTGTTCCATTAGGTGTATCCTTAAAGAAAGCCGGATACACCCCTGCGGGAAGTACCCGGCAGGGTTTAAAAATTGAATAGGCCAATCTATTTATTTGATTGTCAGGACTCGGCCAAAATCCGGCGATCCCTCGGTCAAATCAATTGCCCGTATGCTTGGAGAAAACCGGTCAGTTGAGGTAATCGTGACCACAAGTCTATCCTTGTTGTCGTACTCTTCCGATTTGGTTTCTACTTTGGTTTTATGAGTTGAACCTTTAACCAACAGCTTTCGACCATTGGTTGAGGTGACAACGCCATTAACTTGGCCTGCGGCTAATGCTAAAGCAGCATGCCACTGACCCAGAGCACATAAAGGCCGGCGTTTTTCGGCTATAACGGCACTGGTGCCGAAATGTTGAGAAAATGATGGCCATAACGTGCGGGATTGCTGCTGTCCCAGTTCACGTTCCAATATATCCTGCTCCAATTTAAAGCTTCTTGGGCGAAAGACCTTATTGGGTGCAATAGGCACACAGTATGCAGGCGTACCGGCCGGTAAAGTCTCAGGGGCATTTTCAAAATCAAGTAGGAGCCTTTGTTGGGCATCTGCCTGTTTTTTGCTGATAGAGGCTTTGTTTTTCGGTCGTATGCCGAAGATGACCAGTTGTTTGTAGGTATCTACCGCAGCCCTTATCATACGGACATCCGTACAGTGGGAAGCGATTTCGCCGGTTAGGTGCTCCGTCAGAGCGGCTTCCGGAACAATCATCACCAATACTCCGCCAGGCTGCAAAGTACCGAAGGTACGCGCAAAGAAAAGTTCTTCAAGCCGTTTGGTTCTTTGATTAGATAGATTGTCTTTGGCGGTAAAGCCGTAAGGAGGATTCAGAAACAGGAGGCCGACTGCCGAACCCTGCATGGTGCAGTTTTCCACATCGGATTTAATGACACTGGTCAGACGACTCATTGCCTCTTCAGCTCGGTCTTTCTCCAGTTCAATCCCGTAAGTTTGACAACTTATTTTTTCCGATTGCAAAGTAGAAGCTAGAGTAGCCAGGGCTTCTCCTGTTCCACAGCAAGGATCAAATATGCGTAACAAACCTCCAGCGGATGCTGGAATATCAAGGTAAGCGGCTATGCGGGCCAATGTAGCTTGGTCAGTGGGGAAGTATCCGTTGTCACGGTGGTTATGCGCAACACGGGGGTGCATCAGATGGTTAATGGACATGGTAATCTCCAAAAGTAAGGTGGATACCGTGCCCAAAGGGGACAGTATCCCCAAGGGGTTAAAAAATTATGGTTTATTCTTGCCTGGCAATATTCCGGATTCCCGTCTTGAAATTTCGAAGGGCACGGTAATCACCGGGAGAACTCGGCACGGGTAATTTCTGCCCGTTGATATGTAACAGCGAGGCATGTCTGCCACGTTTGTTTTTTTTATAAATCCATTTTTTGCTCGCAACCAAACTGGCAATATAGACTTGGAAATCTTTATTGGAACTGTATTTCATAAACGTTTCCTTAGAAAAAAACCACTGCCGTATAGAACATACGAAACAGTGGGATATTTGGCCAGAGGCCGGGTTAATAAAAAGCCGTGTCCGCAAATTTACGGTTGATGATGTTTAACGGCAGCATCCAGACAGTAAAACGACTGTCAGCGTATAAATAGTTGAATCAGGAACCTTCCAAGGACATTTCCAGTTTCATGATCTGCAGACAGTTATGAGCCTGTTCGCGGGTGGCGAAATAATCGGATTCGCGAGAATAGGGCATTTTAATTTCAGGGTATGCTTTTTCCCAATAATCCCGACCAACATAGTAACCGGCGTTGGATTGCATGACTTTTAAATCCGAAACATAACAGCCAATATCGTTTTTCATGATTTTCCTTCCTTTTTTCTGTTAAATAGGTTTTTTTAGACAACCTCTCCAGAGTGTTGTCTGAAAAAACCCACTAAACGTGGGTTAGATGCAGAAATTGCATCAATCTTGTTGTTCAACCAAGCGTTTGGCCAACTGAACTTCAACTGAATCTTCAGCCTGGTTCAGAATGTCTAAGCCCGAATCGGGCATATCACCGGAGGTTGACTGAGTAACAGCAACTTTTTGCCCCATCAGTTCAAGGCAAATTTGCTGTGCTGTATCGCTGTAGCCGGAGAAATACACCTCCACATCGTCCTTCTGCCCAATACGCCAAGAACGGCGGGCGGCCTGCATCAGGGTATAAACGTTATATCCTGTTTGCAGAAAGTAGATGGTTGGAAATGCCAACAAGTCCAAACCGGTTTTGACCAGCTCCGGATTACAGATAACCACCTGTACTCCTTCTGCCAGCCGGTCTTCAACCCAATCTTCACGTTGATCAGCCTTTACCGTCGCCTTCATTACCGCCGCCTTGATACCGTGCCGCTTGAAAATCTCTTTCAGACGGCCTGTCGTATCACGGGTATCGGTATAAACGGTATAGACTAGACATTTACGTCCTTTAGCCAGACTGTCTTTAACAACTTCCAGCATATCGGCTTCTCTAGACGAGATTTCTTCCTCATCAAACTGGGGTTCGGTATGGAAAAGGATCTTGTTTTGTCTGCGCCAGTAAACATCTTGAGCTTTGTAACAACAATCCGGCCATGACAGCAAGGCACTCGTAACAACGCCGGTAAGGGTATTGTCACGATTCCTTAATGCCGCTTTCAAATGCTGTCTCAAGACACCCTCCATATTTTTATAGACTGCATGTTGATCTTCAGTCATTTCAACTGGCCGGAAAACTTCTTTATAGTCAGGCAAAACGCCTTCACCCAAATCACGCAATTTTAGAAATACGGTAATAGGCAAAACGTAACGCATGATGCCCAAAGGGGAAAATCCCGGTGCTTTGGCGGTACGAACGCTGTTACGCTCCGCTTTTGAGCTACTGAATGCGCCATTGCTGTATTCAGTTCCAAGATGGCGGACAATATCCTTCAACACGCCATGCTTACGCATAAACGCCATGCTCGCCGATCCCAAGGTATTCCCTTTGTTGTAACTGAAACCGTCTTCAATCATCATTTGCGGCCAAAGTCGCCACAATAGAAAGAACAGGTCTTCCGCATAGCCACCCATCAGCGTACCGGTTAGACACAGGATCTTTTTGCAGCAACGAGCAAGAACACCCATCGCCTGTCCTTGCGCAGTTCCGTAATTTTTGTATTCGTGACCTTCATCTACCACCAACAATCCAAAAAAATTCTTCGGTAAATAGCGTTTGATGAACTCGGTCGGCTGATACCCGCCTCGTCCCAGGCTAAATTCTGCTTTGCCTAAGTCTCGGTCGATACGCGCCGCTTGACGGTCGTCGAATAGAAATTCTCCGTTTTCATCCATCAAATTGGAAAACGCCTGAATGTTGTTTTCCAAGATTTCGGCCAGATACTGCTCACCATACATCCCGATGATTTTTGCTGCGGTTTTAGGACCGATGCCGGGTAGGGTGGTCATGGTTTTAAGTACACGGTCGTACACTGTGCTCACAACCCTATCTTCACTCTGTTCCTTGCGGCACAAGGTCCAAAGCGGTTCCTTACACGGTTTGCCATGTTGATTACCTTTGCAAAAACGGCGGTTTTTAGCTAGGGCATTTTTCAGACCACCTTCAGTGTTATAAGGCTTGTTTTCCTCATCCAAGATTTCACAGCCACATTTAGGACAGTAATACTCGGAAACGGCAAATCCCTTAGAAGCACCTTCAGAAGGTATCCAGCGGCGACGAACGGCATACGAAGGTCTCCAATGGTAGTCCATGCGCATCCGAACACGCCCCATCACAAAAAACTCCGGAACTTCGGGTTTTCGGTCGAGGGCACGGATTCGCAATAGCTTAGCCAACGTATCAGCTCCGTTAAGGATCCATACGCGGGCATTGGGTACTGTTTTGAGGATTTCACGTCGCCATTTGTACACTAAATGCGGTGGGCTTAATACCAAGGTACGGTGCAAGCCTGCTTGATGCGTGGCAGCAGCAACTGCTATCGACATCATGGTCTTACCAGTACCCATTTCGGCATTAATAATGGCTGCGGGTTTGTCCTCTACCACCAATTGCTGTAATACGGCGCGTACAACTTCTCGCTGTGCCGTAAACAAAGGACGTTCCAGGTTATCCAGCACTTCTTCAAGTTTAGGGTAAGTTTGTCCCTGATAGACAGGCTGGTTTTGCTCAGTAACTGCATTAAAGAGACTGTCCCCAAACTCAGCAAGAAACTGCGTCAGAGGCATGTCTGAATCCGGCAGCTCAGGTTCCGGAGATTCCACCGGCAATACGGCAGCTTCCGTACTTTTTTTGGCAGTCTCAGCCACTTGACGGATGATAAAGTTGAAATCAGTGATTATTTGATTCTGACGTTCCTGCATCTCGGCCACAGTTTGATCAAGTTCTGCAAAATCCGGGAAGAGTTCGTCTATTTTTGATACGGGGTTATACATCATATGCTCCTAAAAAAAGACGGAGCAAACCCCGATGACGGGGATTGCCCCGTCAGGGGTTAAAATTGCCTATCTATTACAGATATTCGATAGGTAAAGTTTCCAAACCATACTCGGCAACCAATTTAGAGGCCAAAAAAACAGCCTCGTTATAGTCTTTATTACAAAGCCTAGGTAGCTCTATTACTTCTCCTGTGTCTGATAACAGCTCAGAAGTTTGTAAGTCTGTAATTCGCAGAGAGTCGGAAATAATATTACCTTCTTCATCCATCTCTGCCTGCGCAGTGATACGAACCGTACCAATTGAACAAGGTAGATTAATATCCACTTGTTTAAGAGGAGTTTCAGAAGAGTAAGTATAAACAGTCAGTGAAGCTGACATAAGAGGCAAAAGAAACATGGTATATCTCCAAAGCTTAGGCTTCTCTACACACATAGGGAGTAGATTCCCAAAAGGATAATCAACAGGTAAATCCATTCTTTTCTAAAAGAGGCACAAGTTGATCTGTTTTGAGTAAGCTTTTCAAAATACCGAAAGCCTCTTCTTCAGCTTTTACTGATTTACGTTTTACCGTATTCAGTTGTAACTGTAAGTTAGGTGATCCGAATAATGTAAAACTTACAAAACATCCTTCCTTTTTTACTTCTCTGACAGATAAGTAATACCCTCTATCATCGGTATTACTACCCTTTTTATACACCATTTCAATGTCCAAAGTTTTTCCCTCCTGTAAAGAGGGTTTAACTTTGGTTTCACTATATTCTCGGATTAATGGCAACGCATTCACGGTATTGCTCCAAAAAAAATGGGATACCGTTCCCCATGGGCACGGTCCCCACGGGGTTGATAAAAGAAAATGCCGTACATCCCGAAGGATGCGTGTCATGTTTAACGGCAGGACACAAGACAGATAAGGTCTGTCAGCCTGTAAAGACAGGTATTTTTAGGCGGCCTTTCTTGAAGGTCGTCTAAAAATACCTGCTCGCAAGCAGGTAAAACATATCCAAATAATCGGACTTATTGTTTAAGAACCTATCAGCATAGACACTTTCTCAACAATAAAATCATTATCGACATAAATATCAAACTGATAGAGAATTTCTGGCTCGATAGCGGTAGAACCTTGTAAAGTCAGAAATTTTTCATTTGCTGTAAAAAAAAGAACAAATCCTTTTCTACCGTTTTTATTCAAACACGCGTGACTGTTGTCATGCTTACGATAGAAACCGCCATGATTCTTGAAATTCAAACCATATTTCAAAGCCAGTGCATCTGTTACTGCAACCAACTTTTGTTTTGGCCGTTGTTTAGTATCTGTAAATAGTCCGACTTCGGGTATATCTAAAGCAGCGGCAACAGCCTCAACCTGACTTTTATATTCAGGCATCACGCCGGCCAGAGGCTTACCTTCTGTATCGAATACATCGCAGCCGTATAAGCCATCTGTTACCAAGATTCTAATTTCTAGGGTTTTTTCGTTTAAATATTGCATTGGTGTACTCCTATAAAGGGCAGGGGTACACATTCCCATAGCAGGGTACGGTATCCCTGCATGGGTAGATTGAACTGTCTGCATCTGTACAAACAGCAGGATTAAAAATACAGTGCTACTCTTGTAAAGCTAACTACTTTTATCAGTGGCACCAAGAAGATTTGGATTTATGGTCAAAATGTCCGAATCCTGATCAATTACCCCTCTGTCCGGAGAGAGTAAATGGGCTAAGGCCATCATCAACCAATCCAAATCACAGTTGTTGAATTTCTCACACAAAGCATCTAAAACCTTAGCTTTGTCCTCGTCTTCCAAAAATCTCAATTCATCAAACTCATCTTTTTCAAGTGGATTGAGTTCATGTCGAGCAACTGCTGTCATCATACCTACAAACTCAAACGCTGCTTGCAAGTCTTCTTGCTCAGGTCTCATGATAGTCATAGTTATCTCCTTTTTAGCTGGCTTTCCGGTTCATCTCGACCACTATTTGTCGCAATTGCTCGCTTTCGCGATATTTGCGGTAATGAGCAAGTATTGCTTCAAAAATTGCATAATGTTTTTGATCAAGCTGAGTAACTTGGTATAACTCAACTGGAACTCCCTTATAGAGTGATCTAACTATATTTCGCAATAACTGGGAACCACCATAACTGTACTGGCCAAGCAAAATTTCGCGTACATCTTGCTGTTGAAATACAGTATCAGGACTATAAATACCATCAGCACAAGCATTGTGTTTATCAAACTTCATAACAATCTCCAAGAATAGGGGAATATCCCCTATTGGAGATGTATCCCCATAGGGTTAGTAAAAGAAAATGCCGTACATCCCGAAGGATGCGTGTCATGTTTAACGGCAGGACACAAGACAGATAAGGTCTGTCAGCCTGTAAAGACAGATATTTTCAGACGGCCTTACTAAAGTCGCCTGAAAATACCTGCCGAATGGCAGGTAAAATAAAAGGTACATCGTACCTCGAAGAGGTATAAGGTATTAGATTCATTTTTTCAAACTCAAAAAGGCACATCATTATCAGATAATTTGGCAGCTTTATAAGCTGATGCCTTTTCAGCTTCGACTTGGTTCATTTCATCTACTATCTCGTGAAGTTTTCCACTTACACGGTGTTTGCGACAATGTGCAAGTATGGCTTGGAAAATCTGAAAATGCTTCCGATCCAGTTGTATTACCATGCACAGCTCAACAGGTTCGCGTTTATAGAACGAACGGACTATATTTTGCAAAATCCAAGCGTCACCGTATTTGCACGATCCAAGCAGTATTTGGCGGACATCTTGCTGTTGAAACACTGTATCAGGATCGTAAATGACTTTTGTAAAATCATTTTCCAATTCACAAATACGTTGTTCCAGCCAGTCAGTTGCCATTTGACTTACAGCTTGCCTAAATTCGTCATAACCGAGGTCTTTCCAGGCAATGGGCAGTCTGAGTTCCATGGTCAACTTGGTTGACACACTGGCATCTTCTAAGAACCATTTACCTGAAAGATGAGCATAGCGTCCAAAACGAGCTTCGGGTAAAAGAACACGAGTTTCTCGACGAGTTTCCTCATCTTCAAAAAGAAATTCTGCACGAAAATCACATGTGCGAGAATAAGCAGTTTGTTCGTAAATGTTGTTGCAAACTATCATGACAGTCTCCAAAAACAGGGGAAAACATCCCCAGCAGGAGACGTATCCCCACAGGGTTGAGTGAGAAGTGATAAGAATCCCACCGGCAGAATAAACTGAGGTGGGATAATGGGTTGCTTAAAAGGCCGATGCCAGAACAATCATCAACACAATTGTCAAATTATTCACAGCTCTTCCTTTACTCTACCGACTGAAAAGATTGCAAGCACCTCGCCGGCTTGAGAAACCGCTTCCATTTGCTCTTTCGAACGCTGGACGCAAACCTTGGAGCCGTCGGACATGGCAATATCGAAATCATCATCCGTACCTGCCATCTTACCATCCCAAGCGGGTTTCAAATCACTTTGTGACGGTATCCAGCCTCTGAGATCCTCCAGCCAAATTTGCAGGAATACAAAAGACTTTGCCATACCGAAATATGGGTTGTCTTCATGCTCCGTCCCTTCCAACTCGTCCGGTCGGACGTAACCGGCTTTGGCATCCTGCTCGGCTTCCCATTCGTAATCAGGGTATTCTTCATAATCAAGCATAAGTTTTCCTTCTAAAGAGGATAACGCGTGGAAACGGTCATCCTTCGGGTTCAATAATAGCAACTTTCTAGCAGTATTCTTACCTGAAACGGTAATATCAATTAGACATAGTTGTAAGCATCAATCGTAAGCAGGCGATAAAGGGCCTTGGCGACACGATCGTATCCATAGAACCCAAATTCTAAATTATGCCGATCATTAATGACCAAAGGTCCTTCCATTTCATTATTTCGACTATCAAAAACAATAAACTTATTTTTGTCAGTCATATAAATGCTTATGTATTCACCTTCCGGCAAACCTTGGATAGGATTTTCAGATGAACTGGTGAGCCTTACCAACTCAGTTCCTTTAAAGATCAGATCTCTGCCCTTTGGGTTAAATATTTCAATACTACTAAAGTGTTTCGAAGCATTTTCAATGATTTCGATCAGTTGAGACATTATGTTTCCTTTCAATTAGGACAGGAAACAGTTTCCCCAAACGGGAAAACGTTCCCGTCAGGGTTTAAATAAATACGGTAATACCGCTTGTTTAAAAAAATGCTGCAACCATACGAATATGGGAGGACAATCTCAGCAGCAGTATCCATCAACGGAATATACAGTCCGTCATCTGTGTAAAACTCTTGTGTAACAGACTTTTTTAGAGAGCCTTTGAAAGGCCGTCTGAAAAAGCCCGCTAGGGGCTTCAGATTAAGTATGCAAGCGACCACTTTGTAGCATAGCGGTCAACCGAACATCAAAATCTTCCGGAATATCTACTCGTACAGCTTGAACTCCAACTGCTGCATACTCTTCATCTATACGAGGAGTAAACCGCATGATGGATTTATCAGCCTCAAGTTCTGATAAAACAGCATTCTGCCAATGTTCCAATAACGGTATATCGGAGAGTTGCTGCACCAGTTGCCAAGCTGCCTTATCCAAGTCTGCTGTAACATCATCCAACATAACCCAACCTGTTTTACTATCGAAGTTAGGTTGAATCAGAATATCTGAATGCAAAAACATGTGCGTGACCGGACCATAATTAAGAGTCTGATATTTCGTCATGTATTTACTCAGATTTAAGCAATACTCGGCGGTTGTCAGTCGGGGACAGGTTAAAACTTCCCCCGGCTGTCTAAAACCCAGCCGTTCATTACTGACTTGGAGTTGAGCTTGAAAAGACAGCATGTCTGCATCGCGGCCATGGAGTGAGGCAAACATAAGTTGTTTGCCCCAAATAAAGAAGGCATCGGCCATCAAATCATTGCGTGAGGTTAAATACAACATTCGCGCCTCCTAGACATACCAGCGTTTTTCACGAGGGCTATATGAATAGCCGGCTTCGCGTACAAGCTCGACGGCACATTTTAATTCCTCACGATCAGCAAGAATGTATTCTCCAAAGCTGATATGAGAACATTTGTTCTCAATCATGTGCTCAACCTGATCTAGGGACTCGGCAAATTTCGGAAATTCAATACCATTCTCAGAAACTGGATCAAAAGCACCACTTTCAGAAACTGGATCGACAGTAGAAGCTGGACTAGACTGTTCTTCTGCTTCATCTGATAAACCACATTCTTGTGCGAAATCTGCAAGATGTTGCCAATCTAAAGCAGCGTCGATATATGACGTTGCTCCACCTCCCCACTCAAAGGTCTTTACCTTAAGCTGGTTCAGTATGAAGTTTCCTTCATAATTACCTGGTTCAAACTGTTTTAATATTGGGTTTTTTACATCGAATGTGCCAATTGAGGTAGCTAATTTAGCTGTTTTGAAAGGGCCACGGCGACCCTGAATGACTTGCACTGTTAAAGTGCCTTGGATTGTCATAGACATGGTATCTCTCCAAAAGAAAAGGGATACCGGCCACGGGCAGGTATCCCGTGGTTGGGAAAAAACTAATCAGTGTTTGATCGCACTGTGGATATTATCCAAATATACTATTTGGGACATGCGAAGCCCCAATCTTGTAAAAATACGTTTATCGTTATCCAATGCGCGAACAGCCATCTTCAACGCTCTGGAAGCGTTTTTATGGCAATGAACATCATTGACGTGCCTGCAATAACGATTTACTGCCTTCCTGGTTCGTATTTTCGAAATACGACCATCCGCATCAACAAGTAACAAATGATGTTCTTGTATGCATGAGACGACAACTTTCTGATGAGTATGTCGGTGGGTGAGGATGTCACCAATACGTATTCTTTCCGGTAGTAAATTTGGGGGAAGGATGGCACCTGAACGGTGAAAAGATAGATTTAGATTCATGGTAATACTCCAAAATAAAGGGTACACCATGCCCATTCGGGGAAGTGTACCCCGATGGGTTAAAAGAAATCTGCTTCAGAAAAAAGCAGCTGTACCGTACCTGAAACAGGCTTGCAATCAACGGCTATGCAATGACAGAGGAAACAGTCTGTCGGCTGTATAAAACTCTTTAAATACAGATTCTCTAAGCTGTTCTGTAAATATCAAAACTTCTTAGAGAACCTGCAAAGCAGGTTCAAATGGGGATTACCCTGGCTATTGATTACTTAGTCCGCACCGACGCAGTAATCAGATAATGGTCTAGCTTGTAATAAAGCCGTAACAATTACGAATAATTGCGCGTACTGGTTATACGGCTATACGCAGACAGAAGAAACGGTCTGTCAACCGGGGAAGCTTACCTGAATGACCTTGGGTAGGGCGGGGCACTCAGGTAAGCTGCCCAAAGGGCAGCTTTTAAACAGTTGCTTCAAAAGCAACAAAAATAAAAAAATTCGGATTGTTAAAGAACTGTATTTTTTTACTGATGCTCACAATAAATATGAGCATCGATAAAAAAACAATATTGCTGAAAGCCAAGTCTTTTAGGGGACTTACCCTTTACTTCACTATAATTCAGGAGTTGCTTGGAAAATTAAACCGCCGTATCGACAGAGGCTTAATTTTCCAAGCAATAAGCTAGAAAACTAAGAATGGGGAAGCTCGAAAGCTTCCTACCATTCTCAAACAATCAAAATATTCAAGCATCAGGATTATCTTGATTTTGATCACCTTGATAAGATGATTGATACCACATATCGCCATCAACTTTAATAAACTTGAATTTTAACAATCGACCATCGATACTCAAAAGTTCTGAGACTTCTCCGGTTTTATGATTGATTGCTTCAAATTTCAAAGGTTGAATATCACCTGCACGAAAACCAACCACGACAGTCGGGCGTTCTTGGATATTCTTTGATTGCAATTGCGGGAACTCTTCCAAAAGGCGAGCAAAAAGCTCTTTTGCTTGACCTCCGACGATACGAAGATCGAAACGGGTTTTTTCACCATTATCGCCTCGAGAGGCTTGGATAGTGCAAGCAAAGTAAGGGGAAGATTTACGTTTACCTTGAACTTGACGTGGTCGATTCAAAAAACCGACACCGTCAGCAGTCAGGTTAAAGTAGTTTTGATTAGATTGAGTCATGATATATCTCCAAAAAACAGGGGATATATCAATCCCAAAGGGGATAGTATATCCCCAAAGGGTTAAGTTGCGGCTTTCACGGTAGCCGAACTGACTTAGAAGCCTTAAAGGCTGGCTGAAAAGAAGTACCGTTAATTCGACGAATCGAATCTCATTCATGAACGGCTAAATGACGAGACTTTTAAGAAAAGTCACAAACTACAAAAACAATTACAATATATTCCCGATAATTTCGTATGTCAATATTTTTTCGTAAAATCTTTAACCTCGCCAATGCCGAACCCTACCGGTATCCAAATGGATAAAGCTATTATAGATTCCAATACCGCCCACATTGTAGTATTTAGCCATTTGCTCAAGCTCGCTAATGCTTACCCCCCTCATAGTAAAGTCAACTGCTTTACCGCGCATATGAAGTGAGTTTCTGGCAGCGCCCTCAATAGTCGCATTTCGTCTTGGCGTTCTATATGCACTATTGATTGTAATCACAGGGTTTGTTCGTCCTGATTGCCGTGCCCATTCCTGCATTGCATACATGAGATTTAAAAGGCCTACATCGATTTGAACCATGGCATTTCCATCTTTGGCATCACGCATCAGCCAACAGGCATTACGGTAGGCTTCAAGATCATATCCATTTTGTTGTTGAAAAAAACGGATTTCATGTTTTTCGCCAGTATCGGCTCGTTTGCAATTGATTGTACGGTCTCGTGCCCAAAAATCTGCCATACTGGTTGCCGCTACTACATCTTTAGGCAATAACAAACCGGCAGCACCGGTTGTATATAGGGCACCTACGCCGACAAGCTTTTTCAAAAATTCTCTTCTATCCATCTGAAATTCCAAAACAATTTCTCCAATCAAATTTTAAGTAACACTCAGTATTGATATGCAAAATTTCCAGCATGCTGGAAGAGGGCAACATCTTTGAGCTTCCTCAATCCCTAACAGCTACAATATCCATCATCATCGAGTCACGCATTTTCAGTTTTTTGTAACTTTGTATATTCTCAAAAAGTTCTTTGTCAAATATTGAAAATATTGAATCTTGTTTAAGAACCAATTTAACTAAAGTTCCAAAGAGTGATATACAATAAAATAGATGAAAAAGTCCGGACATTGTTTTTGCAAAATGTGCTGGATCCTGTAACATCATGAAAACTCGATTAAACGCTTCAGGATTGTCAGTGTTCAACCACAGTAAAAACAAGGCTCCCAGCGGAAGGGCAGTAAGCGCAATTATTGCGGGTTTCAAAAAAAATCCTATCAAATTCTTAAAGATACTCCACCATAGGCTACTAGAATAAAACACTCTATATTGCAATTCTTCCAATTCACTTGGTGAAATGCTCCCGACTTGTATACCATTGATGTAGATGAGGTAATCTTTATCCGTGTAGGCATGTTCACCGAATATTAAATCGGACAAATATTTAACAAATCTATTCTTCTTCATATACAATTTCTCTCATACGCTATAGAGTTTAAGTGCAGCTTCCAAAGATGGCCAAATTCTATTTCTCGCACTTTTATCACGATAAGCCTCAATATCAGTCGTATATGTTTCGATCTGTTGTTCACGACGAATAATGACTCCTTCATCATCGTAAAATTCATCGACGCTCTTATCATACACATCTTGAACATTTACACCTTCAAAATGATATGGATAACAAAATTCCATAACAGAGATATCACAATAATTTTTCTCAGTCCGTATTTTTGAAAGATACGGTTTATCTTCGCTGAACATCAAATTATTATTGTCTAACAACTTATATTTGGTTATATGTTTCATCCTGAATGCTATCTTAACTATATCTTGTGGGTGAAAATGCACAGTCCATGTACAGATTTTAGTAAAATCCGATATGATATGATCTGTTTCAAGGATAAGTCCGACAAAATTCCTGCCTTTGAAACCGTGTCTCAGACAGCCAATATGATACCTTTGGTTGGGATATGGCTTAATCGTCTTAAGTTCTTTGTCAGTCAGGTTCAGCCCTAATTCAGGTATTTCAAGAGAGGCCAGTTTTATTTCGCGATCTGAAGTGTCAGCAAAGTATTTTGGAATAATATGATAGTACATGGATAGATATCCTTTAGTTTATTGGAGGACAAGCTTTACCTGCAGCATCCTTTTTCGCCTGTTCGACCAGCTCTGTAATCACTTTCTGCTGATAAGCCATAAACTCACCCAAAGTCAATTTACCAGCCTCTATTCCGTTCAAAGCCAGCTCCCATTTTGCCGTCGTTATCGGATCGGCGATCATAGGTGGAACCCGGGCAATCAGGTTACGACCTTTTTCTGTCGCATAGATTTTGCCACGTTTCTTTTCCATATAACCCATTTCAAATAAACGATCGATAATGGCGGCGCGAGTAGCTTCTGTTCCCAAGCCTTCCGTACTTTTGAGAATTTTTCTGATCTGTTCGTCTTCTACATTCTTCAAAAAGTCCTTCAAAGTTTGCATCTCATCAAGTAAAGAAGCCTCTGTAAAACGTGGTGGCGGCGTGGTCTTTTTAGTTTCGGAATTAGCAGAAACCGTGCCGACCTCATCGTTGACTTTCAGATGTGGTAGAGCAGGGCCTTCATCGATTTGATCACCTTCGAACACATCCTTACCCAAAAGAACCTTCCAACCGGAAATAACCGGTGATTGGCTGGAGGCTTTAAACAAATGTGAACATGCTTCAACCTCCACCACAGTAGAGTCATATTCAAAATCAGGATAAAACTGCGCGATATAACGGTCTCGTATCATTCGATACACCGTTAATTCATTCTTATCAAGGACTGTTAAATCAAAATTACTGACCTTGGTCGGAATAATTGCGTGATGAGAATGCTTGTTTACCTGGTTATCATTCCATACTCTTGATTGACGTTCAGGATCAGCTTTTTCAATTACCGAAAGCATGGATTTGTCGATAGTCTGTATCGCGGCTAATACATCTTTCACCTCGCTCATCTGCGATTTTGGCAAGTATCTGCAAGGGGTGCGGGGATATGACGTAATCTTGTATTTTTCGTAGAGGGTTTGTGCAATTT
Organism: Neisseria sp. 27098_8_112; assembly: GCF_041433235.1. NCBI lineage: Bacteria > Pseudomonadati > Pseudomonadota > Betaproteobacteria > Neisseriales > Neisseriaceae > Neisseria > Neisseria sp. 27098_8_112. The sequence goes on from NZ_JAPWBB010000015.1 coordinate 62,045, forward strand.
TGAGCACTTTGGAAGCCGATAGGCCAAGTTTTTTTCCGGCTTCTTTTTGTAAAGCCGAAAGGCTGTAAGGTAACGGAGGCGGGGTGCTTTTACGCTCTTTGTTGAAGGTAATGACCTTACCAGTAGATTTCTCAAGCTGTTTAACAAGGACCTTAACAGCCTCAAGATTGGTACAGTATCCATCAGTATTACGCCAGTTTTCAGGCACCTGCCATAGTGTAGTAAACACTGACTTGTCCGCTGTATCAAAATCTACTGAAAGGGTGTAGTAGTTGTAAGGCACAAAAGTATCGATCTCTTTATCCCTTTGGACTACAAGCTTCAAAGTCGGTGTTTGAATCCGTCCGATCGACAGAGTACGTTCTCGACCATAGCCGGCAGAATAAGCAGCTGTGTAGGCGCGGCTCAAGTTCATACCTACCAGCCAGTCGGCGCGACTACGCGCCAAACCGGCTTGGTAAAGGTTTTCTTTATCCTTACCCGGCATAATTGAAGATAAGGCTTTTTTAACCGACTGCGTATCTAGGCCACTCGTCCAAAATCGGGAGATCTTTTTACGGTAGCCACAGTAGTCCAATATTTCACGGGCAATAACTTCCCCTTCGCGATCTGCATCAGTAGCAATCACTACTTCATCTGCTTTGGCCAACAAGCCTTTAATGACTTTAAACTGCTTCGATACCTTCGGCGGTACCTGCATCTGCCAAACTTCAGGGAGAATGGGTAATGCGGAGATATTTCCATAATCAGCATATTGTTCACCATAAGCATCTGGCGCGGCCTGTGTCAGGATATGACCAAATGCCCAGGTAACAACAGTGTCTCCATTCTGAAAATAACCATCATGCCTCCCGCCAAGAACACCAAGCACTTTACCGATGTCCTTAGCTTGAGAAGGTTTTTCACATAAAAACAAACGCATTTTAAAATCCCAAACTTTGCTTCAGCTGCAAAACAAGCCAAGATGAGATAGTCAAAAAAGCCCAAATTACCAAAGCGAATAAGCTTCCATAAATAAGGGTAATAATGAACATATCTTTAAAATCAGCCCATAATGCAGCAAGCCAGCAGTTCATTTCACGAAAAAAGGAAGTATTTTTCGTGGCCATACTTACATTGGGATGTCATCATCAGCATCTGCTTCAGCCTGATTACTGTCCTGAGACTGCTCACGTTTAGGACGCAACTTGATAGCTTCTACACGTTCAGTTGGAACAATGAATACATCTTGAACACGCAATTTACGAACGCGAACCTCAATACCATCACGATTGGTATAAGTTTCGTAACGTTCTTCACCGGTAACGTAAACCGGCATACCGACCTGTAAGATTTTATGGAGATGAGCGGCATCACGATTCCAGTATTCGCAAGAAATCCACTCCGTTGAAACCACTTCAGATTTACCTTCGGCATTGCGTTTGAAATTAGGGGAGGCAATGGAAAAATTAAGAACGATCGAAGCCTCATCGTTTTGAGGGTTTGCGACAGGACGCAAATTAAATTCGGCACCGAGATTGCCACGAACATAAAGTTGAACTGACATATTTTTCTCCAGAAGAAGGATTTAAAAATATGACAGAAAAGACAGGGTAAAATAACCCAAAATGAGATTAAGGTGTTTGAATCATAACTAAATAATTTTCTCTTGTCAACTAGCAACTATTTCAAATTAAATCTTATGCCATATCTAGTTA
>NZ_JAPWBB010000016.1:0-36221 GCF_041433235.1 Neisseria sp. 27098_8_112
GCGAATATTGCAATACCGGCCGCGAAACCTTGTGTCGCTCTGTATTGAATGCAGGTTATACTGCCGACGGCGGTATGGCGACCCACTGTATCGTGAGTGCCGATTATGCGGTCAAAGTCCCTGAAGGCTTGGATCCTGCGCAAGCTTCGAGCATTACTTGTGCCGGTGTGACCACTTATAAAGCGATTAAAGTTTCCGGCGTCCGTCCTGGTCAATGGATTGCGATTTACGGCGCAGGCGGTTTGGGCAACTTGGCGGTTCAATACGCGAAAAAAGTATTTGGCGCGCACGTTGTTGCCATTGATGTTAATGACGACAAACTGGCTTTTGCCAAAGAAACCGGTGCGGATTTGGTCATCAATGCTGCCAAAGAAGATGCGGCTCAAGTCATCCAAGAGAAAACCGGTGGTGCACACGCAGCCGTTGTCACAGCCGTATCCGCTGCTGCCTTCAATTCAGGTGTTAACTGCGTCCGCGCAGGCGGTCGTGTCGTTGCAGTTGGCTTGCCACCTGAGTCTATGGATTTGTCTATCCCTCGCTTGGTATTGGACGGCATCGAAGTGGTCGGCTCTTTGGTCGGTACCCGCAAAGATTTGGAGGAAGCATTCCAATTCGGCGCAGAAGGTTTGGTTGTGCCTAAAGTCGAGTTGCGTGCTTTGGATGAAGCGCCTGCCATCTTCCAAGAAATGCGCGAAGGTAAAATTACCGGCCGTATGGTGATTGATATGAATAAAGAGTGCAGCTGCATTCATAACTAATCAAATGATTCCGTGACAAAAAGGCCGTCTGAAAAATTTCAGACGGCCTTTTTATTGGATTGGATAACTTAAAGCGTAAAGCCGCTTTCAAATACGCGGATTTCTCTGCTGACAGGATCAGTAAACTCTATTCTTTTGGCCAAAAGTTTTAAAGGTTTGTCGTAGTCTTCCTCGCCGGCCGCCAATGGGGTAGGGTAAAGCGCATCGTTCATCAGCGGCATGTTCAAACTCATCATATGCACACGCAGCTGGTGTTTCTTTCCGGTATGCGGCGTGAGGCGGTAGAGGCTGAATGCGCCGCGGTTTTCGATAAGTTCGATGGTCGTGTGGGCATTGGGTTTGCCTTCCGTTTCCCGCGTGAGAAAGAATTTTTCGCCGCGTTCCATTCGTGACGAAATATCCAGCGGATAGTCCAAATCCGTCCGCGTCGGCGCAACCGCTTCATAGGTTTTTCGGACGGTTTTTTCTTGGAACATGGTCTGATAATCGCGACGCGTGGCAGGGTTGAGCGAAAGCAGCATAACGCCTGCCGTATCTTTGTCCAAACGATGAATCGGCGTAATGTCTTCAACATTCAAATGCTGCAATTCCGGCCGCAAACGCAGGCGCGTGAGCAGGGTTTCCCGCAAAAATCTGCCGCTGGGGATGACAGGCAGAAAATGCGGTTTGTCCACCACAAGCAAATGCTCATCAATATGTAAAATCTTTTCATCAAACGGAATACGCGGCTCGCTCTCACGGCTGATTTCACGGTAATAAAACATCGTCTTGCCGGGTTCGAACAAAGTATTTTCATCAAACGGCACGCCATCCGCGCCCACCACAAAACCGCTGTTCAGCCGCCGCCGCCAGTTTTCTTCGCCGACAAAGGTAAAATGAGCGCATAGAAAATGCAGCAACGGCAAGCCGTAAAACTGTTTTTCATGTGGCAAAACCAAGTAGCTGGGTTTGACACCGTCTAAAAGGGGGAGGGGATTGGTACGTTTTTTCATGCGGCGGATTGTACTCGGTTTTTAGGATTTTTTCAGACGGCCTTTATGATTGCTATTGACGCGATATTGCACTTTTTATCATCATTTTCGTTGTAGGTGGAAATCTATCTTTTATAACGGACAACCTGTTGTAAAGTAGGAAAACTGTCTTTTCTCAGGAAGAATAGGAACGAGATCTTTTCCGGATTTGATATTGCAAACAGATTAACTATTCAAGTCAAAGGTTGTTTGAAAATTTTGAGGATGGTTTTCAAATGACTTCAGGAGGAATAAATCAAGCATGAAAGGGGCGAGTATATTATCATAGCGGTTGTTTACACATTTCATATGTCGGATAAAACTAATGACCCAAGCAAGCAAAAAATCCAACAAATCCATTGAACCCAATATCGCTGACCTTGCCAACGGCTGGCTGAAATCCTACAAGCTCGATTACAGACTTGAACAAGCAAGTCTAAATACTGAAATCGACAAAGCCTTAGACGACTATTATTCCAAAAATGGTGGCATTGGCGGAAACCGTCCCGATGTGAAGCTATTGTTACAAAGTAGTAAAAACGGGCGTTACTATCCCGTGCTTATCGAATATAAAGGTCATAAAGACAAACTGGAAAAACTCGATGCTGATGGTAATGTCGAAAACCGCAACGCTAAAAACGAGCCAATTTTCAAAAACATCAACGGCTATGCCGTAAACGGCGCGGTACATTACGCCAACGCCGTACTACACCATACCAGTTACACTGACATCATCGCCGTCGGCATGACGGGCTACAAAGACGAGCAGGGAGAAATTCGTTATGAAATCGGCGTGTATTATGTGTCTAAAAGCAATTTAGGCGTAGGGCAACGTGTCGGCGATTTTAATGACTTTTCATTTCTAGCAGCAGAACACTTTGAAGATTTCATCAGCCAAGTCGAAGAACTCTCGCTAACGCCCGAAGAATTGGACAGGCTCAAAGAAAAGCGTGAAAAAGAAATCGATGCCAGCCTGACCAAGCTCAACAACGACATCTACCAAAACGAAAAAGGCCTAGGCGAAAACGACCGTGTCTATCTCGTTGCCGCCGCCATCATCGCTACCATCGGTATACCCGGAAAAGTTGCACCGCTGGAAAAATCCGACCTCAAATCATCAAACGAACGCGGCTGGCGAGACGGCGACATCCTTGTGCGCAAAATCGAGTCTTTCTTGGAAGAAAAAGCCCTACCCAAAGAAAAGAAAGAGATGATTTTACGCACATTGTCCAATACCCTTCTAACCGAAAACATCAACAAAGTTCATAGTGGCGAAACCCAATTAAAACGTGTCTTTACCAAAATTGTCGATGACTTGGGTATCTACTACAAAATCGGGCTGACTACCGATTTTACTGGCAAGCTCTTTAACGAAATGTACTCATGGCTGGGCTTTACTCAAGATAAGCTCAACGATGTGGTGCTGACCCCGTCTTATGTCGCCACATTACTTGCCAAACTTGCCCGTGTTAATAAAGATTCCTATGTTTGGGACTTCGCCACAGGCTCAGCCGGACTTTTGGTCGCCGCCATGAATGAAATGCTGATAGATGCCAAAAACAGTATCAGCTCGCCCGAAGAACTCCGCAAAAAAGAAGCCCAAATCAAAGCTGAACAGCTTTTGGGTTTAGAATTACTTTCCAGCGTCTATATGCTTGCTATTTTGAATATGATTCTGATGGGTGACGGCAGTTCCAACATCTTAAACAAAGACTCGTTGACCGATTTTGACGGCAAATACGGTTTCGGTAAAACCGACCACAAATTCCCCGCCGATGCCTTTATCCTCAATCCCCCGTATTCCGCCAGCGGCAACGGCATGAACTTTGTCGAACGTGCACTGAACATGATGGAAAAAGGCTACGCCGCCATCATTATCCAAAATTCTGCAGGTTCAGGAAAAGCCCGAGAAATCAACAGGCGGATTCTGCAAAACAATACTCTGCTTGCTAGCATAAAAATGCCTCTTGATTTATTTATTGGTAAATCCAGCGTGCAAACCAATATTTATGTTTTCAAAGTAGGCGAACCACATGAGAAAGACGAAACCGTTAAATTTATCGATTTTTCAAATGACGGCTACACCCGCACCAACCGCAAAAAAGCCAGCAACAATTTGAAAGACACGGGTAATGCGCGTGGACGCTATGAAGAACTGGTGCAACTAGTGCGTTTCGGCAAAAAGAAACTCAACATATTTGGTGAAAAAGAATACTATGAAGGCACCATCGACCCGAAAAACGGCGCAGACTGGAACCAAACCGCCCCGATAGACACCCGTCCGACGCTGGACGATTTCAAAAAAACAGTCAGCGATTATTTGGCTTGGGAAGTTTCCAACTTGTTAAAACGTGGAAGCGGACAGAACGACACGCTGGGAAAGTAGATGCCCGCTTGACTGAGATGTTGGAATCGGTTGAGTGGGATAATTTTACGTTAAGTCAGATTTTTAACAGAATTGAACAAGGGAGAAGGCTGAAAAAAGACGACCAAATTCTAGGGGAAATCCCTTTTGTAATGGCAGGTGTAACGAATACAGGGGTGGTTAATTACATTTCAAATCCTGTTGCGAGTTTCCCAGCCAATTCAATTACAGTAGATATTTTCGGAAATGCGTTTTATCGGAGTTATGCTTTTGGAGCAGGCGATGATACGGGTGTTTATTGGAATGATGAAATTGAATATTCGCCGAGAGCAATGATTTTTTTGACTTCGGTTATTTCAAAATCCTTGTTAGGAAAGTATTCATACGGTTCTAAATTGAGAAGTTCACAAAGTTTTGGTTTTAAAATACGATTACCTGTCCAAAACGGTCAAATAAACCTTGACTTTATGGAAAAATTCGTAGCCGAGCTGGAAGCTCGGCGTACCGCCGAGCTGGAAGCCTACCTTTCAGCCGCAGGCCTGAAAGACTACACGCTGACGGCTGACGAAGAACGGGCGTTTGCAGATTTTGGACAACAGCAATGGAGAAGGTTCAATCTACACACTTTATTTGGAAAAGCCACACGTGGCAAACGCCTGAAAAGCGATGACAGAATTTCAGGCTGCCTACCATTTGTTACCGCAGGCGAAGCGGATACGGGCATTTCCGCCTTTATCGGTAATCCAGTTCACCGTTTCAAAGCCAATACGGTTACGATAGATATGTTTGGCTCGGCAAAATACCGTAATTACGAATATGGCGCAGACGACCATGTAGCAGTCGTGCATACCGATGAATTGGAAAAAATGGCGGTGTTGTTCATTACTTCTGCCATCCATAAGGCGGCATATACGGGGGAATTTCATTACGGACGGAATTTTTATGCCAAAGATGCCGATGACCTGATGATTAATTTACCCGTAAAAGATGGCGAACCTGACTACGCTTATATGCAAACCCTGATTTCCGCCGTACAAAAACAAGTCATCAAAGATGTGGTACGCTATGCCGATGAAAAAATCTCTGCCACCAAAACGGTAATAGCAAGGTAAACCCATTTAAAATTGAAGGCCGTCTGAATGCGAAAACCGATTTTCAGACGGCCTTTTGATTTGTTCCCAACCTCACAAACCCTTAAAAATCAGCTATAATGCCCAACTATTTGATTTTCGCTTATCCCATATTGAAATGGCACAAAAAATTCAATCTGTAAAAGGTATGAACGACCTTTTACCTGTCGAACAAAAAGATTTCAAACTGACGGCTGCGTTTTGGCAGGCGTTTGAAGATACGGTCGGCCGCTGGGCACGCGCTTACGGCTACCAGCAAATCCGTACGCCGATTGTCGAGCAAACCGGTTTGTTTGTCCGCTCCATCGGCGAGGAAACCGATGTGGTCGGCAAGGAAATGTACACCTTCTCCGATTCAAACGATTCTTTGAGTTTGAGCTTGCGTCCTGAAGGTACGGCTTCTTGTTTGCGTGCGGTGGTCGAACACAACCTTTTGTACAACAGCCCGCAAAAGCTGTGGTATATGGGGCCGATGTTCCGCCGCGAGCGTCCGCAAAAAGGCCGTTATCGTCAGTTCCATCAGGTTGGTATCGAGGCTTTGGGTTTTGAAGGGCCGGATATTGATGCGGAAATCATCGCGATGTCTGCCGATTTGTGGGAAAAATTGGGTATTCGCGAATACCTGACTTTGGAAATCAACAGCTTGGGCAACCGTGAGGAGCGAGCGGCACACCGTGCGGCATTGGTTGAATATCTGACCCGCTATGAAGCGCAACTGGATGAAGACAGCAAACGCCGTCTGAAAACCAACCCTTTGCGCGTTTTGGATACGAAAAACCCTGATTTGCAGGAAATCTGCAACGCGGCGCCGCGTTTAGTCGATTACTTGGGCGAGGCTTCGCAAAACCACTATGCACGCTTCAAGGCGATGTTGGACGGTTTGGGTATTCAATATGTTGAAAATCCGCGCTTGGTACGCGGTTTGGATTACTACAATCAGACGGTTTTTGAGTGGACGACCGACAAACTCGGCGCGCAGGCGACTGTGTGCGGCGGCGGCCGTTACGATGGTTTGATTGAAGAGCTTGGCGGTAAGCCTGCGCCGTCTATCGGCTTTGCAATGGGTATTGAGCGCCTGCTGCTTTTGGTGAGCGAGTACGGCTCGCTGGAAGTGAACGCCGCGCCTGATGTCTATGCAATGCACCAAGGCGAAGGTGCGGACTTGCAGGTGATGAAATACGCACAAGCCTTGCGCGCCCAAGGTTTCAATGTGATGCAGCATTCCGGCTATCAGAGCCTGAAAGCGCAAATGAAAAAAGCAGACAACAGTGGCGCACGCTTTGCCCTGATTGTGGCTCAGGATGAGCTGGCAAACGGTACGGTTACCCTGAAAGATATGCAGGGCAAACACGAACAACAAACTGTTGCCGCCGCTGATTTGACAGACACTTTACAACAATGGAAGAACGCATAAATGGCAGCCCATTTGGAAGAACAACAAGAGTTAGACAATTTTAAATATTTTTGGAAACGCACTGGCCGTTGGATCTTTGCCTTGCTGATCGTGGCGGCTTTGGGGTATTTGGGTTACACCATTTACCAAGGCCAAAAAGCTTCAAAAGATCAGGAAGCCGCCGCCGTATTGGCGCAAATGGTGGAAAAGGCGCAGCAAAAAACCGATCAAAAAGCCATCAACGCCGACTTGGCCGAATTGCAAAAAAACTATCCTGATTCTATTTCGACAGCCCAAGCTACGTTGATGGTAGCGGCAACCGAGTTTGATGCCGGCCGTTATGATGTGGCGGAAGGTCATTTGAATTGGGTGCTGAAAAACCAAAACGCACCGCTGGTTCAAGCTTTGGCGGCGCAGCGTTTGGGCGTTGTCCTGTTGCAGCAGAAAAAATACGATGCCGCCATCAATGCCCTGAATACTCAGGTTGAGGCTGATTTCGAGCCTTTGATGCTGGAAACCAAAGGCGATGTTTACGTTGCCCAAAATAAAACCAAAGAAGCCGTACAAAGTTACGAAGCTGCTTTGAGCAAAATGCCGCAAACCGCAGTAGGCCGCGAATTGCTGCAAATGAAAATCGACAGCTTGAAATAAGTTTGTTTGAAATCAAGGCCGTCTGAAGTTGCAATGACTTTTCAGACGGCCTACACTTATCCTTATCAACCGTGTTTTTAAAACACCTGCTTGTGTTCCGCTCCCGTTTTTAGGCGACACTTGACACAGAAAGACTCAATCATGAAACCAACCATCGCGCTTGTCGGCCGCCCCAATGTCGGCAAATCTACTTTATTCAACCGTTTGACGCGCACCAAAGACGCGCTCGTGCATGACCTGCCCGGCCTGACGCGTGACCGCCATTACGGTCATGGCAAAGTCGGCAGCAAACCTTATTTGGTCATCGATACCGGCGGTTTTGAGCCGGTTGTGGACAGCGGCATTTTGCACGAAATGGCAAAACAAACCTTGCAGGCTGTCGATGAAGCCGATGCGGTTGTGTTTTTGGTGGACGGCCGTACCGGTTTGACGCCGCAAGACAAAATCATTGCCGACCGTTTGCGCCAAAGCCCGCGTCCTGTTTATTTGGCTGTGAATAAAGGCGAGGGCGGCAATAGGGCCGTGCTTGCCGCCGAGTTCTACGAACTTGCTTTGGGCGACCCTTATGTTATTTCAGGTGCGCATGGCGATGGTGTGTATTATCTGATTGAAGATATTTTGGAAACCTTCCCTGAACCTGAAAAGGAAGAGGAAGAAGCGAAACATCCTGTTTTTGCTGTAATCGGCCGTCCAAATGTTGGTAAATCGACCTTGGTAAACGCCATCCTCGGTGAGGAACGCGTGATTGCTTTCGATATGGCAGGTACGACGCGCGACAGTATTCATATCGATTTTGAACGCGAAGGCAAACCGTTTACCATCATCGATACCGCAGGTGTGCGCCGTCGCGGCAAAGTGGATGAAGCGGTGGAAAAGTTCTCTGTTATCAAAGCGATGCAGGCGGTTGAAGCGGCAAACGTTGCCGTTTTGGTGTTGGACGCGCAACAAGATATCGCCGATCAAGATGCGACGATTGCAGGTTTTGCTTTGGAAGCAGGCCGTGCCTTGGTGGTGGCGGTCAACAAATGGGACGGCATCAGCGAAGAGCGCCGCGAGCAAGTGAAACGCGATATCAACCGCAAACTGTATTTCCTTGATTTTGCTAAGTTCCACTTTATTTCCGCGCTGAAAGAACGCGGTATAGACGGTTTGTTTGAAAGCATTCAGGCTGCCTACAATGCGGCGATGATTAAGATGCCGACGCCGAAAATCACGCGCGTATTGCAAAGCGCGATCGAGCGTCAACAGCCGCCACGTGCTGGCTTGGTGCGTCCGAAAATGCGTTATGCCCACCAAGGAGGCATGAATCCTCCGGTGATTGTGGTTCACGGCAATTCGCTGCACGCGATTTCAGACAGCTACACACGCTATCTGACACAAACGTTCCGTAAAGCCTTCAATCTGCAAGGTACGCCGCTCAGAATTCAATACAATGTTTCGGAAAACCCGTATGAAAATGCGGAAGACAAACCGAAGAAAAAACCGCTGCGCCGTGTCAGCCTGAGCAACCGTATTGAGAAACGCGAAGGTCGCAAGGAAGAGAAAAACCGCTTCAAGAAAAAAAACAAAGTCAGCGTGAAAAAACAATTCAGCAAATAAACACAAAGGCCGTCTGAACAATTTCAGACGGCCTTTTTATAATGAAAAACAGCTTGTTAGAACTTCATGGCATATTTTCGATAGGGTTTGCCGAATTAAAAAAACATCAAATTTGAATTTGGAATTGTTGTGAATATGGAAATGAAACAGTCGGTTTGACGGGAAGTTCCCTTATTGCTGGATTGCTAAACGGTGTGATAGAAAAAAATAGTTGGTAATTTATCCTATTCGGGGCTACAATCCCATCAAACGCTGATTTTGGCGTCTTTACAATCATAATAATGGAGCTCAAGAATATGACAGCTAAAGGACAAATGTTACAAGATCCTTTTTTGAATGCGTTGCGTAAAGAGCACGTTCCGGTTTCGATCTACTTGGTAAACGGCATTAAGCTGCAAGGTCAAGTGGAATCGTTCGACCAGTACGTTGTTTTGCTGCGTAATACTTCCGTCACTCAAATGGTTTACAAACACGCTATCTCAACAATCGTTCCTGCACGCGCAGTCAGCCTGCAACACGAAAACAAACAACCTCAAGCCGCTGCCGCAGCTGCTCCGGTTCAAGTTGAGACTGTGCAACAACCTGCCGAATAAATGATGTAACGCATTCCTGTTTTTCAATACCTTACCGCTTTTGCGGTAGGGTATTTTTATTTTCAGACGACCTTTATCATGCTGCTTGAAAACATTCTTCCTTTTGCACATTCCCTGTTACGACAAGCCTTAAAATCAGGCGGCCGCGCTTTGGATGCGACGGCCGGAAACGGGCATGATACTTTGCTGTTGGCGCAGTCGGTTGGCGAGACGGGTAGGGTGTGGGCGTTTGATGTGCAATCCAAAGCACTGGAGCAGACTCAAGGCCATCTGAAAGAAAATGGCGTAGATGGTTGGGTAGCCCTGATACATGACGGCCATGAAAACCTTTTATCTTATATCGACGAGCCTTTAGATGCCGCAGTATTTAATTTCGGTTGGCTGCCGGGTGGCGATAAAAGCTGTACGACTGAGGCGGCAAGCAGCATCCGTGCGCTGACGGATACTTTGGGTTCGCTGAAAGAGGGCGGGCTTGCCGTGGCGGTATTGTATCCTGGGCATGAAGCCGGCCGAATAGAGGCTGAGGCGATTGTGCAATGGGCGGAAACTTTGCCGCAGGAAGCATTTGCCGTGTTACGCTATGGCTTTGTCAACCGCCGCAATGCGCCTCCCTATCTGCTGGCGATTGAAAAGTTGCGTCAGAAATAGATGTTTGCGGTAAAATAGCTGCTTTGTTTTTCAACCCTCAACATAAGAAACTGCCATGCAATATCTGTTTGTAAAATACAGCCATCAGATTTTCGTTGCCATTACCATCCTGTTGTTCAACATCCGTTTTTTCCTGCTCTGGCGTCATCCTGAGAAGCCGTTGGCAGGCATTTGGAAAGCCATGCCGCATTTGAACGACACTATGTTGCTGTTTACCGGCTTGTGGCTGATGAAGATTACCCATTTTTCGCCGTTCAATGCGCCGTGGCTCGGCATGAAAATCCTGCTGTTGCTGGTTTATATTGTGTTGGGCATGATTATGATGCGTTCGCGTCCGCGTTCGCCGAAATTCTATATCGTCTATGTTTTAGCCATGTCGTGTGTTGCCACGATTGTTTTCCTTGCCAAAACCAAAACGCTGCCGTTTTAAAAGAGGCCGTCTGAAATGTATCCGCATTTTGCCGTTATCGCTTTGGGCAGCAATCTCGCCAATCCTGCCGAACAGGTTCGCGCCGCTTTGGCCGAATTGGCCGCGCATCCTCATATCCGGCTCGAAAAAACATCTTCCCTGTATCTGACTGCGCCGGTTGGCTATGATGATCAGCCTGATTTTGTGAACGCGGTTTGTGCAGTGAAGACTTCATTGGACGGCGTGGTGCTGTTGGCGGAGTTAAACCGCATCGAGGCCGAATTTGGGCGCGAACGTACCTTCCGTAATGCGCCGCGTACTTTGGATTTGGATGTCATTGATTTTGACGGTATCCGCAGCGATGACCCGCATCTGACTTTGCCGCATCCGCGCGCGCATGAGCGCAGTTTCGTGATGTTGCCGCTGGCCGAAATCCTTCCGGATTTCGAGTTGGGCGAGCATGGCCATGCGGCTGATTTGGCTCAGGCTTTGGGCGGGCAGGGTATTCGCCTGTTGAAAGAATAAGGGCCGTCTGAAAAACGGACTCAAATAAGAAAGGGCGTGTTGGACACGCCTTTTTTGCTATAAAATATTGTTGGGAAACACATTACAAAGAGTTACTATGAATCCTCGTTATATTGTTGTCGAAGGCGCCATCGGTAGCGGCAAGACTGCTTTGAGCCGCCGCTTGGCAGAGCATTTCAGTGCGTTGCTGTTGTCGGAGAATCCGGATCACAATCCGTTTCTCATGAAGTTTTACAGCAATGTTTCCAATAATGGCTTGGCTGCCGAGCTTTTCTTTCTGACGCGCCGCGCTGAAAGCGTAAATATTATTGAAGACCAATGCGCGCAAGGCGGAATGGTTGTGGCTGACTTTTTATTGGAAAAAGACCGTATTTTTACGCCCATCGTTTTGAATGATGACGAGCAGCAGCTTTTTGCCGATATGAAGCAACGTATTTTGCCGCAATACGCGGAACCCGATGTGGTGATTTATCTGCAAACCGCCGTCGAAAACAACCGCAAACGTCTGCAAAAACGTCACGAAGGCATTATCAGCTTGTTTCCCGAAGGCTATTTGGGACGGGTGCATGACGAATACAGCCATTTCTTCCATTTGTATCAAAGCGCGCCTTTGCTGACCGTCAATGCCGATGAGTTGGATTTGGCCGGCAATGACGACCACTTCCAGCTTTTGTTGCGCGCATTGGAAGATTTTCAAGGTACGCGCAGTTATTTGAATTTAAGCGAAAAATAAACGTAGGCTAGGTTTAGGCCGTCTGAAAGGAATAGTATGTCAAAATATCAATTCACACTCCCATCTTCTTCCGGCAGCGATTTTAACTCCGCTGAACATTTGCCGTTGGTTGTCTATTTTTATCCTAAAGACAGCACGCCCGGCTGTACCACCGAAGGCTTGGATTTTAATGCCCGATTGGAGCAATTCAAAGCATTAGGTTATACCGTTGTCGGCATTTCGCGCGACGGTGTCAAATCGCATCAGAATTTCTGCGCCAAACAAGGCTTCCAGTTTGAATTGTTGAGCGACAAAGAAGAAACTGTCTGCAAACTGTTTGACGTGATTAAGCTGAAAAAGCTTTACGGCAAAGAATCCCTCGGCATTGAGCGCAGCACATTTGTGCTGGACGAAAACGGCGAAATTGCCCATGAATGGCGCAAAGTCAAAGTGGCCGGACACGCGCAGGAAGTGTTGGATACAATTTCTCAAGCCTCTTAATAGGGCTTTGAAAACCTAAGGCCGTCTGAACGGATGTAAAGTCATGCCGTTCAGACGGCCTTTCAATACAGTTTGATGAATATGGACGATTTAATAGACAAGCTGCTTGAATCCCTTTGGTTGCAAGACAGGCTCAGCCACAATACGCTGCAAAGTTACCGCCGTGATTTGGTCAAAGTCGCCGCGCGTTTGGCCGAGGGCGGGCAGGATTGGTTGAGTGCCGATGAATTTGCCCTGTCTGATGCTGTGTATACGGAGGGCGAAAAAAACACGTCCCAAGCACGGGCCTTGTCGGCTTGCAAGCGTATGTACGGCTGGTTGGAAGAAACGGGCCAAAGAGCAGACAATCCCACCCGTTTTCTCAAGGCGCCGAAATCAGAACGCAAACTGCCCACGCTGATTACCGAAGCCCAAATCGACGCACTGCTGGCTGCGCCGGATGTGGAAACGCCGCACGGTCTGCGCGACAAAGCCTTGCTTGAAGTCATGTATGCAACAGGTTTGCGCGTGACAGAAGCCATTAAATTGACGCTCAGCGATATCGATTTACATCGCGGCAGTATTCGCACCATAGGCAAGGGCGACAAATTGCGTCTGGTTCCGCTGGGGCAGGAAGCGGCATATTGGGTGGAGCGCTATTGCAATGAATCGCGTCCGTTGTTGCTGAAAAACAAAATCTGCAACGAAGTGTTTGTCAGCCAGAAACGCAGTGGCATCAGCCGTCAGCTTGCATGGATGATAGTCAAAGAATATGCCGAAGCGGCCGGTATTGCTTCTCTCAGTCCGCACGGTTTGCGCCATGCTTTTGCCACGCATTTGGTCAATCACGGCGTCGATTTGCGCTCAGTCCAGATGATGTTGGGACATTCCGATATCAACACTACGCAGATTTATACCCATGTTGCCAATATCCGTTTGAAAAACATGGTTGACGAACACCATTCCCGTTCATAAATAAAGGCGGCATCTCGAAGATGCCGCCTTTTGTTATTGATGCCGTCTGAACGGTTATAAAGTTTATTATTTATAAAATAACAATCAAAATACAAATTTACATAGAAAAATTTCAAAACAAAAGGGAAGTGCCAATATTGCAATGCAAACCGTTTTTATTTATATTTACGTTCAAGAATAAATCCTACTCTCAATTACAGAGGGTAACAAAATTATTGGAGCACATCATGTTTGTCTGCATCTGCAACGCTATTACTGACCACGACATCAAAGAGACCATCGCCGCTGGTGCAACCACCATGAGCGATTTGCAGGCTCAATTGGGCGTGGCGACTTGTTGCGGTTGCTGCGGCGAATTGGCTGCATCGTTTTTGACAGCAAGCAGTGCCCAAAATACCGTGACTGCCGGTATTAACGTTCAGTCTTAATTTCAGAATATACACAAAGGCCGTTTGAAGGCGTAGTTTCACGCCTGTTCAGACGGCCTTTGTCATGCCTGTATGGTTTGGCGACATTTTGCTATACAATGGCCGCTTTTGTCCCTCCGAGAGTAACCGCCATGAAACTGACCTTGATGTTTCGGGAATATTGCAGCCTGTGCCACAAAATGCGCGAACAATTAAAGCCTTATCAGGAGCAGTTTGGATTTGAGCTGGATATTGTCGATGTTGATGAAGATCCGGTTTTAGAAGAAAAGTACAATGAGCTGGTGCCTGTTTTGCTGGATAGTGATACCGAAATCTGCCATTGGTTTTTGGACGAAGAAAAACTGAAAGCGCATTTGAGTGCATAACAAACCGTTGACCATATTGCCTTTCAGACGGCCTTTGGCTGTTTATGCCGTCTGAACCTTGATTTTATTATGACTGAAAAACTTTCTCCCGATGCGCTGATTGAAGCGGCGCTGTTGACGCAAGTCGAACCCTTAAACGAAAAAGCCATGCGCGAATTGTGCGTGCCGCCGTTGTCGCAAGACAAGCTGATTGACGTGTTGGCGCAATTGAAGGCCCGCTGGCAGGACAGGGCTTTGCAACTGGTGCATACCCATGAGGGCTGGCGCTTTCAAATTGCCCAAGCCGCATTTGAACGGCTGGGCAGCCTGCAAGAGCAGCGCGCGCCGCGTTATTCCCGCGCCGTGATGGAAACACTGGCGATTATTGCCTATCAGCAACCGGTAACGCGTGGCGATATCGAAGGCATACGCGGCGTGGCGGTGTCGCAAAATGTGATGCAAACCTTGCAGGATAGGGGCTGGATTGAAGTCATCGGCCACCGTGATTCTGTCGGCCGTCCGGCTTTGTGGGCGACGACGGCAACATTCTTAAGCGATTTGCGTTTGGAAAGTTTGGAAGAATTGCCGCCGCTGACTGAATTGGGCGAGCTGGTGTTGCCCGATTTGATGGAAACGCCGCCGACAGGCGATGAGGAAGCTGAAGAAGCAGTTGAATCAGGAAGCAGACTGATTAACTGATTTGAATGTAAAGGCCGTCTGAAACAATCGTGTTTCAGATGGCCTTTATTGTTGTGTAACATTATGATTTTAAATAAAATTTTCGTTTAATTTTGTAACTTATTGATTTTATGATATAATTTAAAAATTATTAGAATAAATATCTCTCATTCTGTAATAGTTTGAGAAGGCATACGGAAACGTTTCCCTCTTTATCAATCGGCAGCCCGTTTGTTCTTCAAATATGCGCTGTATCAACTACGGAACCGATATGAAATTCAAACAATTCATTCAAAACAAATCTTCTTTCAACCCAAGCGTGGTCGGTATTACGCTTTTCTTCGTCCTTTTGCTTTTGTCAGCTGCTTTGATTTGGCCTCAAAATACTGAGGCTTTGTTAAATGCCATGAAGCAGTTTATCTTTCAAAATGTCAGCTGGTTTTACATTCTGACTTTCTCTGTATTCCTTATTTTCTTATTGGTACTTCCCATCAGCAGCCTCGGCAGTATCAGGTTGGGTACAAACGAGGACGAACCTGAGTTTTCGTTTTTATCATGGCTGGCCATGCTGTTTGCGGCCGGCATGGGCGTGGGCTTGATGTTTTTTGGTGTAGCCGAACCTTTATCGCATTTCTCTTCCCCGATTGCCAAAGGCAATGCGCAAGAGGCGATTCTGCATACGGTGTTCCACTGGGGGATTCATGCCTGGGCAATCTACGGAATCATTGCACTTGCCTTGGCGTATTTCGGTTTCCGCTATAAATTGCCGCTGGCGTTGCGCTCCTGCTTTTATCCGATTTTAAAAGACAAAATCAACGGCAAAATGGGCGATGCCATCGATGTGATGGCTTTGATTGCGACTTTGTTCGGTATTATCACAACCTTGGGATTTGGCGCGGCACAAATGGGTTCCGGTTTGCTGAAGATGGGCTGGGTGCAGGACAACAGCTATGTCTTGCAGGTCGGCATTATCGTTGTTGTGATGGCGATTGCCATATTTTCCGCAACTTCGGGCGTGGGCAAAGGCGTCAAAATTTTGAGTGAAACCAACTTGGTATTGGCACTGTCATTGCTGTTGTTTGTCTTGTTGAGTATGCCAACGACGTATTTGATTTTCGCATTCAGCGACAATTTGGGCACTTATTTGAGTAACTTCGTTTCGTTCAGCTTTAAGTCATATACCTACGAGCCTGAGCATACAAAATGGTTTACCGGCTGGACGGTGTTGTATTGGGCTTGGTGGTGTTCGTGGTCGCCTTTTGTCGGTTTGTTCATTGCCCGAATTTCGCGAGGCAGAACCATCCGCGAATTTATTTTTGGTGTATTGGCAGTGCCTAGCCTGATGAGTATTTTGTGGTTTACCGTATTTGGCAATTCAGCCTTGTGGCTGGACACGCATGTGGCAAACGGCGCCTTGTCTGCCTTGACCAACGAGCCTGAAAAATTGTTGTTTGCCTTTTTAAATTATCTGCCGTGGCCGGTTGTCAGCAGCTTGGTAGCATTGCTGGTGATTTCGCTGTTTTTTATCACTTCTGCCGACTCGGGCATTTATGTGCTGAACAATATTGCTTCGCGCGATAAAGGGCTGGCTTCGCCCAAGTGGCAATCGGTTATGTGGGGCGTGTTGATTTCGGCTGTGGCTATTGTGTTGCTGGGCGCCGGCGGTTTGCCTATCTTGCAAACCATGACCTTGATTGCGTCTCTGCCGTTTGCGGTGTTGATGATTTTTATGATGGTTTCTTTGTGGAAAGCCCTGAACAACGATGCCAACTATTTTGCAACCGCCGTCAATCCGAGCAGTATTTTCTGGTCGGGCGATCATTGGAGGGAACGCCTTGGCCAAATGATGAATCAGACGCAGGAAGTCGATATCATCAAATTTATGAAAAATACGGCGCTTCCGGCAATGCAGGAATTGAAAAACGAATTGACCGAAAAATACAATATGGACGTAGAAATCCGTTGCCTGTTGCAACAGGATGAGCCGTCGGTGGAGCTGGTGGTGCATAAAGGGACGGTAAGAGATTTTGTCTATGGGATTAAATCCGTAAAGCGGGAAATTACCGACCAGTTGATTCGTGAAGACAGCCTGCCTCATTTCAAATATGCAGCAACGTTCATACCGTTGACGTATTTTTCGGATGGGCGCGATGGATACGATGTGCAATATATGACGCAAAAAGAATTGATTGCCGATATGCTCAAGCAGTATGAGCGTTATCTGAACCTGCTTGCCGGAGTGGGGCAGGAATTGATGGGGCATGAACAAGTAGAGCTGGCAGAGTAAAGCAAATTTAGGCCGTCTGAAAATGTAGCAATATTCAGACGGCCTTTTTATTGCCTGCTTAAAAAATAAGTTGTTTAAAATAAATATCTTAGATAAACTATAAGAAAAATCTGATTCAAACTATAAAAAATCTTAGTTATAATCAGCTTATCTAAAGCTATTCCGCATAGGTGCGGGTAATTTACTAAGGAATACTGCAATGCTGTTGGCACTTTCTTTGCGTGATTTTGTCATTGTTGAAAACCTGAATCTTGATTTTCAAAACGGCTTTACCGTATTGACGGGCGAGACCGGTGCAGGCAAATCGATTACTCTGGATGCGATTGGCCTGTTGTTGGGCGATAAAGCCGATTACAGCCAAGTGCGCAGCGGCGCCAAAGAAGCGCAGTTGTCGGCTTTATTCGATATCAGTAGTTTGCCCGAACTGAAAGCACAGCTGCAGGAACAAGGCCTTTTGGAAGAAGATGCCGAAGAGCTCAGCATCCGCCGTATTATCGATGCCAAGGGTAAAAGCCGCAGTTATATTAATAATCAGGCAGCAACATTGGCGCAGCTGAAAGCTATTGGCGAGCAGTTAATCGATATTCACGGCCAAAATGCCCATCATTCGTTGAATCAAGAGTCTGCGCAACGCGAGTTGTTGGATGCGTTCGCCGGCAGCAAAGAGCAGGCAGAAACGGTCAAACAGCTTTATCAAAATTGGGTCAATGCGAAAAAGGCACTACAAGAAGCGCAAGAGCAGGCAGAAACCATGGCCATCGAGCGCGAGCGTTTGGAATGGCAGTTTAATGAATTGAACCAATTGGAACTCAAACCGAACGAATGGGAAACCTTAAGCCAAAGCCACGACAGCCTAGCGCATTCGGCCGAATTGCTGCAAACCGCCGAGCAGGTGGGCGACAGTATAGACGGAGACAACGGCATCCAACGTCAAATCTATCAATGCCAAAAACTGCTTAGCAATCTGCAAAACATTGAGCCGCGCTTTGCCGAGAGCCTGAATATGTTGGCAAGTATTGAAGCCGAGTTGGGTGAAATTAGTGCCAATATGCGTGATGTGGCCGGTCGCAGCGATATCGATCCGAATGAATTGGCCGCACAAGAAAGCCGTATGGGTGAGTTGATGAGCATGGCGCGCAAATACCGCATTGAGCCGGAAGAGCTACCGCAAAAGTTGGCGGAAATTGACGAGCGCCTGCAAAACCTGCAAGCGGCCGCTGATTTGGAAGCCTTGGAAAATACGGTTGCGCGCAATCTTGCCGAATACCACGAAGCCGCGCACATTCTCTCCGCCATGCGCCATCAGGCAGCCGGCCGTTTGGGCGAAGAGACCACCGAGCATATGCAGCATTTGGCCATGAAAGGCGCACGTTTTGACATCGTCTTGTTGCCGTCTTCGCCGACCGCACATGGGCTGGAACAAGTGCAATTCCAAGTGGCGGCGAATAAAGGCAGTCCGTCCCGACCTTTGAACAAAGTGGCTTCCGGCGGCGAATTGGCACGTATCAGCTTGGCTTTGCAAGTGGTTGCCAGCCAATACACGCAAGTGCCGACATTGATTTTTGACGAAGTGGATACCGGTATTGGTGGCGGAGTTGCTGAAATGGTCGGTAAAGCTTTGCGTGCCTTAGGTAAAAAACATCAAGTCTTGGCGGTAACCCATCTTCCTCAAGTCGCCTCTTGCGGTGAAAACCATTGGCAGGTCCGCAAGCATAGCGAAGGGGAGCAAACCGTCAGCGAAATCAGTGTCTTGAACCATCATCAGCGCATTGAGGAAATCGCGCGTATGCTGGGTGGCGAAATCATTACCGATACCACACGCAGCCATGCCGCCGAACTCTTGCATTTGGCAGCCGCCTAAAAGCCTCAAGGCCGTCTGAAAATAGGATTCAGACGGCCTTTTCTATATTTTGCCACCTTTTCAGGCAGGCAGAATACAAGGTATGATTATATCGTCTGTTTACAAGGAAATTTTGATGAAAGTCCTGTTTATCGCCGATCCAATGGCAAGTTTTAAAACCTATAAAGACACTACTTACGCCATGATGCGTGAAATGGCAAAGCGCGGTTGGCAGCTTTTTCATACCTTGAGCGGAGAATTGTCCGTCCGTGAAGGCTGGGTAGTGGCTCAGGCAGCGGCATTTGAGTTTGTCGGCGCGAAGAGTGATGACGATCACGAATGGTTTAAAGCAGAGGCAAAAGTTCAGACGGCCTTGAAAGATTTCGATGCGGTCATTATGCGCACTGATCCGCCGTTTGATATGCAATATCTGTACGCGACCCAGTTTTTGACGTTGGCAGAGCAGCAGAGCGCAAAAGTATTTAACAGCGGACAGGCAATGCGCGATTTCAATGAGAAATTGGCGATTTTGAACTTCAGCCAGTTTACCGCGCCGACTTTGGTTACCACACGTTCCGCCGATGTCCGTGCCTTTTTGAAAGAACACGGCGATATCATCATCAAACCTTTGGACGGCATGGGCGGTATGGGCATTTTCCGCCTGACCGAATCCGACCCCAATATCGGCAGTATCCTTGAAACCCTGATGCAGCTTGATTCACGCACCATCATGGTGCAACGCTATATTCCTGAAATCGTACATGGCGACAAGCGCATTTTGATTATCGGCGGGGAAGTTGTTCCGTATGCTTTGGCGCGTATTCCGCAAAACGGCGAAACACGCGGCAACTTGGCTGCCGGCGGTCGCGGCGTGGCACAGGAATTGAGCGAGCGCGACCGTGAAATTGCAGAAACCCTTGCGCCTGAATTGAAGCGTCGCGGTATTTTGCTTGCCGGTTTGGATGTCATCGGCAACAACCTGACCGAAGTCAATGTAACCAGCCCGACCGGCTTCCAAGAAATCATGAAGCAAAAAGATTTCGACGTTGCC
Source organism: Neisseria sp. 27098_8_112 (assembly GCF_041433235.1). NCBI lineage: Bacteria > Pseudomonadati > Pseudomonadota > Betaproteobacteria > Neisseriales > Neisseriaceae > Neisseria > Neisseria sp. 27098_8_112. The sequence goes on from NZ_JAPWBB010000016.1 coordinate 19,877, forward strand.
GCCATGTTTGCAGATGCCGTAGCATCTTGGGCAAAACAATAAACCCAAAGGCCGTCTGAAAATTAACCCGACCGTTTCTTTTCAGACGGCCTTTTTATGTTGAGAATATGATGGAACCATCCTCCTACGCATCTGAAAAAAAAGGCAAAAATGGCATCAAGCGCATTATCAATGCGTTTGGTTATTCCAAAGACGGACTGGCTGCCGCGTATCGTTATGAAAGCGCATTTCGCCAAGTTTTTTGGTTGAACCTGATTTTAATTGTCTTGGCGTTGTTCCTTGATTTCGGACCGGCCATCAAAATGGTGCTTGTTGTCGCATCGTTTATTTCACTGATTACCGAATTGTTTAATACCGCCATCGAGGCAGCCGTTGACCATACCTCTACTGAAAAACACGAGCTGGCCAAGCGTGCCAAAGATGCCGGCTCGGCCGCGCAACTGATGGCTTTGTTCATGTTATTTATTGTTTGGATTATTGCATTAACTGCTTAAAAATGTGGTAATATGGTAATTCGTTAGGATTAGATAGTATTAATTAATCTATATCAAAGTTTTCAGACGGCCTTTGGTTGTAAGATGAAGGCCGTATATCCCAGCCATTTGGCAAACACAAGGAGCAAAACATGAAAAAATTAATGGCAACCCTGATTCTGGCAGGCTTGGCAACTTCCGTATCTGCAGCCGGTATCCATATTGAAGACGGTTGGGCACGTGCCACTGTCGAGGGTATGAAAATGGGTGGCGCATTCATGAAAATCCAAAACGATGAAGCCAAACAAGACTTCTTGGTAGGCGGCAGCAGCCCTGTTGCAGAACGCGTTGAAGTACACACCCATATTAACGACAACGGTGTTATGCGTATGCGCGAAGTTAAAGGCGGCGTGCCTTTGGCTGCAAAAGGCGTAACCGAGCTGAAACCGGGCAGCTACCACGTTATGTTTATGGGTCTGAAAAAACAATTGAAAGAAGGCGAAAAAGTGCCTGTAACCCTGAAATTCAAAAACGCCAAACCTCAAACTGTCGAGCTGGAAGTGAAAACCGCGCCTAAAGCCGAAATGCAGCACGATCACGGCGCACACGGTGGCGCACATCAGCACTAATTGCTTGAATTTGCATATAAAGGCCGTCTGAAAGTCATTGGGCTTGCAGACGGCCTTTTCTGTCGTCAAATCAAAATGTGCTAAAATCACGCTTTAAAAAATGTATTTGAAACCCACATTCCCCTCATGAATACTACCAGCACACCAACAAACATCATCGTCGGCCTTTCCGGCGGCGTCGATTCCTCCGTTACCGCGGCCCTGCTCAAACAGCAAGGCCATCAAATCAGCGGCGTGTTCATGCAGAACTGGGAAGATGACGACAACGACGAATATTGCAGCATTAAACAAGACTCCTTTGATGCCATTGCCGTTGCCGATATCATCGGTATCGATATCGACATCGTCAATTTTGCCGCGCAATATAAAGACAATGTATTTGCCTATTTCCTCAAAGAATACAGCGCAGGTCGCACGCCAAACCCGGATGTCTTGTGCAATGCCGAAATCAAATTTAAATGCTTTTTGGACTATGCCATAGAGCAGGGCGCCGATACCATTGCCACCGGACACTATGCCCGCAAAGAAGTTCGCAACGGCGTGCATTACCTGCTCAAAGGCTTGGATCAAAACAAAGACCAAAGCTATTTTCTGTACCGCCTCAAGCCTTTCCAACTCGAGCGCGCGATTTTCCCATTGGGCGAGTTGGAGAAGCCTGAAGTCCGCCGTCTTGCCAAAGAATTTAAATTACCGACTGCAACCAAAAAAGACAGTACCGGCATCTGCTTTATCGGCGAACGCCCGTTCCGCGAATTTCTGCAAAAATACCTGCCGACCAATAATGGCAAAATGGTGACCCCTGAAGGCAAAGTAGTCGGCGAACACGTCGGCCTGATGTTTTACACGCTGGGCCAACGCAAAGGCTTGGGTATCGGCGGCGCAGGCGAGCCATGGTTTGTTGCGGCCAAGGATTTGACCAAAAACGAACTGATTGTCGTCCAAGGTCATGACCATCCTTTGCTTTATACGCAAAGCCTGATTATGAACGATTTGAGTTTCACATTGCCCGAACGTCCAAAAGAAGGGCGCTATACCTGCAAAACGCGCTACCGTATGGCTGACGCGTCTTGTACGTTGCGTTACTTGGATGATGAAACCATCGAGCTTGTTTTTGACGAGCCGCAATGGGCGGTAACTCCTGGACAGTCAGCGGTACTGTACGACGGCGATGTGTGCTTGGGTGGCGGTATCATCATGTCCACCGACAAGCCAGTCATTATTACTGCTTAATAAAAGGGCCGTCTGAAAACGAAGCGGCGGATTTAAAGCCTTTCAGACGGCCTCGATTTCAAAAAACGACTAAATAAAAGACTGATCAATATGGAAAAACTCTGGCTCAAAAGCTACGAACAAGGCGTAAACCCTGAAATCGATATTTCTCAATACAGCTCCATCAGCGACGTATTCCGTCAAAGTGTTGAGAAATTCTCGGATAAACCTGCTTTTCAAAATATGGGCAAAACACTGACTTATGCCGAAGTAGGCAAGTTGGCGACCGATTTTGCATCTTACCTGCAAAACGTATTGAAACTGCCGCGCGGTGAGCGTGTGGCAATTATGATGCCGAACGTTTTGCAATATCCGATTGCGCTTTTCGGTATTTTGCAGGCAGGTTTGGTGGCAGTGAATACGAATCCGCTTTATACGCCGCGCGAGTTGGAACATCAGTTGAAAGACAGCGGCGCGACAACGATTGTCGTGTTGGAGAACTTTGCCAATACATTGGAGTTGGTGTTGCCGCGTACGCAAATTAAACATGTGATTGTCGCGTCGGTCGGCGAGATGTTCGGCATGATTAAAGGCGCGTTGATGAACTTCGTCATCCGCAAAGTGAAAAAAATGGTACCGGAATACCGCATTCCCAATACCGTGACTTTTCAGACGGCCTTGAAGCAAGGTGCGGCAAATGCGTTTAAACCAGTCGAGTTGACGCGCGACGATACTGCCTTGCTGCAATATACAGGCGGTACAACCGGTTTGGCGAAAGGCGCCGTCCTCAGTCACGGCAATATCTGCGCCAATATGTTGCAGGCAAAAGAATGGATTAAAAACAGCCTGCACGAAGGCAAAGAAACGGTTATTGCCGCGTTGCCGCTTTATCATATCTTTGCCTTGACGGTAAACCTGATGATTTTCGCCAATACCGGTTCTAAAATCATCCTGATTACCAACCCTCGCGATATGAAAGGATTTATCGGTGAATTGAAAAAAGAGCCGATTAGCGTGTTCATCGGTGTGAATACCTTGTTTAATGCGATGGTCAACCGTCCGGATTTCGCCGAAGTCGATTTTTCCCGTTTGAAGCTAACTTTGGGCGGCGGTATGGCAACGCAAAAAGCCGTTGCGGAAAAATGGAAAAAAATCACCGGTACGCCGATTGTGGAAGCTTACGGTTTGACCGAAGCCAGCCCGGGCGTATGTTGTAATCCTTTGAATATCGAGGCTTACAGTGGCGGTATCGGTTTGCCGGTTCCTTCGACTGAAGTCGAATTACGCGATTCGGACGGCAAAGAAGTGTCTATCGGACAGCCGGGCGAATTGTGGGTACGCGGTCCGCAAGTGATGAAAGGCTATTGGAACCGTCCTGAAGAAACCGCCAAAGCAATCGATGCACGCGGCTTTTTGGAGACCGGCGACATTGCCGTGATGGATGAAAAAGGCTGGCTGAAGCTGGTGGACCGCAAAAAAGATTTGATTGTGGTATCCGGTTTCAATGTGTATCCGAACGAAATCGAAGAGGTGGTGGCCAGCAACGACAAAGTCTTGGAAGTCGCCTGTATCGGCGTGAAAAGCGAGAAAACCGGCGAAGCGATTAAGGTCTTCGTCGTACGCAAAGATCCGTCTTTGACCAAGGAAGAGTTGATCGATTTCTGCCGTAAAGAGCTGACTGCTTATAAAGTGCCGAAAGACATCGAATTCCGCGACGAGTTGCCAAAATCCAACGTTGGCAAAATCCTGCGCCGCGAGCTGCGCTGATATACAGCATCAGCATGATAAGGCCGTCTGAAAACGCTGTTTTCAGACGGCCTGAAGTTTTTGCCGTTTGCCAGAATATGCTGCTTCAAGTTAAAATCACACATTCCAACATGGGTATCACATCATGACTAAATTTATTTTCGTAACCGGCGGCGTTGTATCTTCTTTGGGTAAAGGTATCGCCGCCGCTTCTATTGCTACTATTCTCGAGTCGCGTGGCTTGAACGTGACCATGCTTAAACTCGACCCGTATATCAACGTTGACCCGGGTACCATGAGCCCGTTTCAACACGGTGAAGTATTCGTAACCGATGACGGCGCGGAAACCGACCTCGACCTCGGTCACTATGAGCGTTTCATCAACGCCACCATGACCCGCCGCAACAGCTTCAGTACCGGCCAAGTTTATGAAAACGTGATTGCCAAAGAGCGCCGCGGCGACTATTTGGGCGGTACCGTACAAGTGATTCCGCACATTACCGATGAAATCAAACGCCGTATCCATGAGGGCGCGGCCGGTTATGATGTGGCGATTGTTGAAATCGGCGGTACAGTCGGCGATATCGAATCGTTGCCTTTTTTGGAAGCCATCCGCCAAATGCGCAGCCAGCTCGGCCGCAACAATACATTGTTTGCCCACCTGAGCTATGTTCCTTACATTGCCGCCGCCGGCGAAATCAAAACCAAACCGACCCAGCATACCGTTAAAGAAATGTTGAGCATTGGTTTGCAACCGGACATCCTGATCTGCCGTATGGACAGAGAAATGCCTGCGGACGAGCGCCGTAAGATTGCTTTGTTCTGTAACGTTGAAGAACGTGCCATCGTGGGCAGCTACGATGTGGACAGCATTTACGAATGCCCGGAAATGCTGCACAACCAAGGCATCGACAGCATTATTACCGAGCAGCTCCAACTGAATGTCAAACAAGCCGATTTGACCGAATGGAAGAAAATCGTTCACGCGATTCAAAATCCGAAACATACCGTCAAAATTGCGATGGTCGGCAAATACGTTGATTTGACCGAGTCCTACAAATCATTGATCGAAGCCCTGAAACACGCCGGTATTCACACTGAAACTGACGTACAAATTACCTTTGTCGACAGCGAAAGCATCGAGAAGGGTAATGGCGACGTTTCCATGCTCAAAGACATGGACGCGATTTTGGTGCCGGGCGGCTTCGGTTCACGCGGCGTGGAAGGCAAAATTGCCGCCGTACGCTATGCGCGTGAAAACAACGTACCATACTTGGGCATCTGCTTGGGTATGCAAATTGCCCTGATTGAATACGCCCGCGATGTTGCAGGTTTGAAAGGTGCAAACTCTACCGAGTTTGACTTGAAATGCGCCGCGCCTGTCGTTGCCCTGATTGACGAATGGCAAACTGCCGACGGCAGCGTAGAAACCCGTGACGAATCTGTCGATTTGGGCGGCACCATGCGTCTGGGTGCGCAAGAAGTTGATCTCAAACCGGGCAGCCTTGCTGCAAAAATCTACGGCAGCGAACATATCCGCGAACGTCATCGCCACCGCTACGAGGTCAACAACAACTATGTTCCTCAGTTGGAAAAAGCCGGTTTGGTCATCGGCGGCGTATCCGCAGGCCGCGAGCGTTTGGTTGAAACCATCGAATTGCCAAATCATCCTTGGTTCTTCGCTTGTCAGTTCCATCCGGAATTTACTTCCAATCCGCGCAAAGGCCATCCTTTGTTCAGCGCGTTTGTGAAAGCCGCGTTGGGTAACAAAAAAGCCTGATTGATGTGATTGAAAAAGCACCTGTTTCTGGGTGCTTTTTTTGTTTTCAGACGGCCTTAGAAGTTATTTGTCTTCATTGACTTCACGGTCGTTTAAAGGTTGTACGGGACGGTTGTTTTCGCCGCCGATAATGTCGCGCATGGCTTTAAACTGCGCCGCATCTGCCTGAACCGGAGTTTTTAAGACAACCCAAGTAACGTTTTCGCTGCAAGGTGGCGTTGTCAGCGAGCCTTTCAGTTGGAAGGACTTGCTATCTTTAGGCAGCAGGGCTTGGATATTCAAGTTTTTCAACGTTACGGATTCGCCCGCTTTCAGTTTTTTTGCAGTGAGTGCGGATAAGGCAGGATTGTTTTTGCCCGGTTTAAATACAGAGCCGATGACCGCCAAAGTGCCGTCTTCAGCTTGATGGACGAAATGCGCTTCCATCGGGAAATGTTTGCCTTTGAAAGTATGTTCGCTCGGCGTATGGAAGTGGAATTGTTTGAAGGTATAGGTTTTACCGTTAATCACGATGGTTTGTGCCTTGCCTTGCGGCGTGGCTTGAAGGGTATGGCCGTTATTTTCTACTTTGTAATCGGCGACGTTGTAACGGTATGCCAATTGTTTGCCTTTTACTGCTTTTGTCGTGGAGAAGTCCACTGGAGATTGCTGTTTGCCTGTTTTGCAGACAGCAAAGTCTTCACTCAAATCGCCCCAGTGTGCAGCATCGTTTTCACCTGTGTAAGACCAATGTGCATGATGGGTTTCGGCGGATACCGTTGCAGTAGAGACAGCCATTAGCAAAGATAAAAAGAGATGTTTGTTCAACATAAGGGCTCCTGTTTATTTATATTAGGTAAAAGGAAAGAATTTATACCAAATAAATTATTGATATAAAAAAGCTTCTTTATAAGAAGAAAGTTAATGATAGTGGTAATTTGGGAATATTGGGTTGATATATGGCAAACATTTATCAAGCAATCATTTTTGATTAAATAATTGCAATAGGAGGGATGATTGTCCTTGCCGTGACTTTGAATGGGAGAGGCCGTCTGAAATTTCTTTCAGACGGCCTGTTTCATTTGAAAATGTTGTAAAAAGTCTAAACTCTAATGAATAAAAGTGCTTATCAAGATGAAAGTAGTTGTTTGTAGCGTTGGAAAACATTAATATTGCTAAACGTGTTTTCACGAGATTTTAACTTTGTTTTGGAGAGAATAATGAAAAAATCGATTATCGCTTTGGTTGTTGCCGGTTTGCCGCTGGCTGCATCTGCAGAAGTGATTCTGTATGGTCAAATCAAAAGCAGCGTGACCGTCGGTCAAGTAAAAATCAAAGGTGATGCAGGTTCTGAAACCAGCTCTACCGCAACCAGCATCAATGACAATACTTCCCGTATCGGTTTCAAAGGCAGCGAGAACTTGGGCGGCAATTTGAAAGCCATTTGGCAGGTAGAACAAAAAACGGCCATTACCGGCGGTTCCCAAGGTTTTGCCACTCGAGACTCCTTCATCGGCCTGCAAGGTAACTTCGGTAAGATTCGCGCCGGTAAACTCAGTAATATGCTGAATGAAATGGACACCATCGATCCATGGATGTACAAAACCAATGCCGCAGGCTTGGGCATCTTTACCCGTACCGGCAACCGTAACGCCGCTGTACGCTACGACAGCCCGGATTTTGGCGGATTCAAATTCAACGTGTCTTACGCACCGCGCGACAACCGCAATCCTTCAGACAAATACACGCACACCAAACCGGCCAAAGACCAATACACCGGTGGCGTGAGTTTCTCTAAAAACGGCTTTACCGCCAATGCGGCTTACGGCCACTACAACGGCGCGTACACCGACAAATCAGGCAAAGTCAAAGCGGCGCAAATCGCCAAAGTCGAAACTTATTACGATAAAGACAATCTCTTTGTCGGCGGCGGCGTACACTATGCCAAAGGCCATGAGACAGGCAACGAATATTTAGGCTATTTCACCGATGGTTTTAATGAGTACAAGGGTAGTGACATTACTGTCGATTCAGGCAAATCTGAAGCCGTGAAAGTAGTTGATGCAGCGGTAACAGTCGGCTACAAATTCGGCAACGTGACCCCACGCATTACTTACGCACATGGCTGGCCTGCCAAGGGCGTGAACAGTGGCGAGAAATTGGTGGATAAATTCGACCAAGTCGTTGTTGGCGGCCAATACACCTTCAGCAAACGCACCGGCATCAATGCTCAACTGGCGTATCTGAAAGTCGGCAACAAAACCCGTCTGACTGCGGCCAACAAAGGCGGCGTTGAACAAAAAGCCGCTTCTGTGGGCCTGTATCACAAATTCTAAGCCGTCTTGAAAGACAAGGCCGTCTGAAAAATTTCAGACGGCCTTTTTGTTGATTAAAGTGGTTTATTTGTCGTGGTTGGTCAGCGTTGTACCGTGACGGCCGCCGCGTTCTTTCAAACGTTGTACCAAGCCTTCGACCGTTGTCGGCATACCGTCGATACAGAATGCCTGATACAGGGCGGTGTGCAGAGCATCGTTGCGGCTGAACGCATTGCCGATCAGCTTCCAATCGCCTTTACGCGGCTCGATCCAGCGGTGGTTTACTGTGTCGCCGTAAGCGAATACTTTGTAAGACGAACGCTTGTCGTTGCTGTAAGTAAAGGACGTGCGGGCGCAATAGAGGCCTTCGACGGAGAGGTTGTCGTAGCCTTTGTCGGAGCGCACATTCAAGACGTAGCGGATGCTGTTGTCAGGCGCAGGCATGATTTGCAGGCTGCTGAGCAGGATTTTGGGCTGCTTGCCGTAGGTTTCGTTAACGTAGAGGTCGAACCAATCGCCCGATTGGGTATTGGGCAGGGGCGGCAACTCGGCTTTGTGTTCTTTAAATTCGCGTGCGGCAACTTCTTCAGGGCTTTCCTGATAACGCGTGTTGGTCAGCGTATCCTTTTGGCTGAAACCCAAAGCAAATGCTTGAGTCGCGGCAAGGCTGAGAGCGAGAAGGGCAAAACGGCGCATAGACAGCTCCAAAGTGAAAAATGGCTTTATTTTATGGGCTTGCAGGGTGGGGTGCAAGTAAGTGCGGTATAATTGACGTTAATTCTGATTAATATGACGAGTTTCATCATGAATACACAAACTCTGGATGTCATCGGTTTGAAATGCCCGCTGCCGATTTTGCGTGCCAAAAAAGCTTTGGCGCAAATGCAGGAAGGCGAAGTGCTGACCGTATTGGCCACCGATGGCGGCGCGCCCGGCGATTTTGAAGCGTTTTGCCGTCAGACCGGACATGTCTTGTTGGAATCGAGCGAGGCCGACGGCGTGTTCAAGCTGGTGTTGAAGCACAAATAAAGGCCGTCTGAAATGTCTAAAGCCGTCGCGTTGTCTGCCGCTGTATTGGCTGTCTGCCTGAGTGCATGCGGCAATGAAGGCGTTTCGCCGCAGAACGCTGCCGATTATGCCCAAAATGCAACCGACTTGTTCCGCCAAAGCTGCGTGGCCGCAGACGGCGATGCCGCCTTTGTCGGCGAGTTTGCCAATGCCAACAAGCTGATTTTATTGTCGAAAAAAGATATTGCCGATTTACCTGCCGGAATGATGGATTTGGAGGCATTAAGCATTTGGAAGAAAACGGAAAACGGCGCAGATTATTATTTGAGCCTGACTGAAGACAGTTGCAGCGTGCGCACGGCTAAAGCCGACGACCATCTGATTTTCAAACAATTTTTGGCTTTGGCAGAAAATCCGCCGCAAGGTTTGAACGCTGAGTTGCGTGCTGATAATTTGGCGGAAACCCCGTTGCCTATGCGTCAGATTTCCTACGCATGGCGCGCATCCGGCAGTCCGAAAGAAACCTTGCTGACCGTTAAAACAACGTCGTCCGAGCATTTTCCGGTACAGGCTGTTTTTTATTTGACCCATCATTCTTACGACAATAAGGCCCCCGTTTTGCCTTAGGCCGGTTGACGATTGAAAAACATCAAATTGATAGAAACCGTTACCGCCGAATAAAGGCCGTCTGAAACATTATCAAACCAAACCACTCGAAAGTAAGCTATGCAAACCCTGACCATCATCCGCCCCGACGATATGCACTTACACCTGCGCGACGGCGACGCGCTCAAAGCCGTTGCCCCCTACACCGCCCGACAAATGGGTCGCGCGGTTATCATGCCCAACCTGAAGCCGCCCGTTGTCAGCGTTGCCGATGCTCAAGCATACAAAGAGCGCATTATGGCCGCCCTGCCAGAAGGCAGCGCCTTCCAGCCGTTGATGACGCTTTATTTGACCGACAACGCCACTCCCGAACTCGTGCGTGAAGCCAAGGCTGCCGGTATCGTGGCTTTCAAACTCTATCCTGCAGGCGCAACAACCAATTCCGATTCCGGCGTGACCGACTTGTTTAAGCTGATTCCTGTGTTGGAAGAAATGGCGAAACAGGGTATTTTGTTCTTGGTTCACGGCGAAGTGACCGATCCTGAAATCGATATTTTCGACCGCGAGGCCGCCTTTATCGAGCGCGTGATGAAGCCGGTTTTGGCGCAAGTGCCGAATCTTAAAGTCGTGTTTGAACACATCACCACTGCCGAAGCAGCCCGACTGGTATTGGAAGCCGGCGATAATGTGGCCGCGTCCGTGACGCCGCAACACTTGCTGCTCAACCGCAACGACCTTTTGGTCGGCGGCGTGCGCCCTCATCATTTCTGCCTGCCTGTACTCAAACGTGAAACCCACCGTCAGGCTTTGGTTGCCGCCGTTACCGGCGATAAGGCGCACAAATTCTTCCTCGGCACGGACTCTGCGCCACATGCCAAAACTGCCAAAGAAAATGCTTGCGGTTGCGCCGGTATGTTCAGCGCGATGACCGCCATCGAGCTTTATGCCGAAGTGTTTGAGAAAGCAGGCGCGTTGGACAAACTGGAAGCCTTTGCTTCTAAAAACGGCCCGCGTTTCTACGGTCTGCCTGAAAATACTGATACCATCACATTGGTCAAACAAACGCAAACCGTTCCTGCCAGCGTACCTTACGGTGATGGCGAGCTTGTACCGATGAGGGCTGGTGGTGAGATTGAATGGACGGTTCAATATTAAATTTGCCGTCAATGAGACATAAAAAGAAACAACCTGCTTGAAAGGCAGGTTGTTTTTTATTGTCGTTCAGACAGCCTGTCATGGGGAGGGAGGCATACAAGCCCGTCTGAAAACCAATTATTACGTTTATTCGGTCAACATGGGTTTCAGCGCTTCCCAAGCCTGCGGCAGTTGGGTAAAGCCATCTGAAGCCATCAAATGGCCGCCTTCGGGAATATGGGTAACAGGGCTTTTGAGCTTGGCCGCCATGTCCAAAGTCAGTTCGGGCGGAACATGGGTGTCGTTGTCGGAAACCAGGCAGTGTTTGGGCATGTCGATTTTGCGCAGGATGTCGAAATCGGGCGACGCTGCTTTAATGTAGGCATCGAGTGCAGGCAGGGGCGGCAGTGTATCGGCAAAACCGGCGGCAAGCAACAGACCGCCGATTTTTTGCGGCTGTTGGCGGCTGAGGAAGTGAAGGAGGGTAATGCAGCCGAGGCTGTGGCCGACTAGGAAGGTATGGGCATCGGGCTTGCCGATGTGCTGGTCTAGGGTAAACTGCCACGCGGTCGTGCTTGGTTTGTCGGGATTGGGCATGGCGAGGGAGATTGCTTGTGTGCCGGTGCTTTTGACTTGGGCGCAAAGCCAGTCAAACCAGTTGCCGTGCGGATTACCTTCAAAGCCATGTACGATATAAACGCGTCGATTCATGTTTTTCCTCCTTCAGACGGCCTGAGACTTTTGTCTAAATCTCTGCCTATAAGCGTTTATTATACCATGTTTGTTTATGTTTTATTGTTTGTCGCTTGGTAAGGATTTTTAATTAAGCTTTTGTTGTTAAATGATATTTGCAAACATAATAAAGCAAACAACACGGCAGGGGCTGATGGCGTTGCCGTGTTGTTCGGGTTTGAAATATATAGGAGCCGTTTGAAAAAACGGTTTAGAAATAGCCTTGTTTTTTGCGCTCTTCCATTGCCGCTTCCGATACACGGTCGTCCATGCGCGTGGCGCTGCGTTCGGAAATGGTTGCGGCGGCGGTTTCGGCAATGATGTCTTCGGGCGTGGCGGCGGTGCTGGCAACAGGGCAGGTGCAGGAAATATCGCCGACGGTGCGGAAGCGGACATCGCGGATTTGGGCAACTTCGCCTTCGCGTTTTGGGGTCAACGGGGTAACGGGAACGAGCAGGCCGTTGCGTTCGACAACTTCGCGCTTGTGGGTATAATAAATCGGCGGCAGGGCGAGTTTTTCGCGTGCGATGTATTGCCAGATGTCCAATTCCGTCCAGTTGGAAATCGGGAAAACGCGCATGTTTTCGCCTTGGAACAGGCGTGTGTTGTAGAGCGACCATAATTCAGGACGTTGGTTTTTGGGGTCCCATTGGCCGAACTCGTCTCGGAAAGAGAAGATGCGTTCTTTGGCGCGCGCTTTTTCTTCATCACGGCGAGCGCCGCCCATCAGCGCATCAAATCCTTGTTCTTCGATGGTTTCAACCAGTGTAACGGCTTGGGCAGCGTTGCGTGAATCGGTTTCGCGGCGCAAGACGACGCTGCCTTTGCGGATGGATTCTTCTACGCTGCCAACCACAAGTTGTACGCCGGTGCGTGCGACCGTGTCGTCGCGGAACTGAATGACTTCGGGGTAGTTGTGGCCGGTATCGACATGCAGGAGTTTGAACGGCAGCTTTAGCGGGCGGCCTTCGATTTGGAAGGCTTTGACGGCAAGCGCCAGCAATACGACGGAGTCTTTACCGCCGGAAAACAGCAAGGCCGGATTTTGAGCATTGGCAATCACTTCGCGGATGATGTAGATAGACTCGGCTTCGAGCCAGTCGAGGTGGTGGTTTTGGATAGACATTTTTTCTCTCTTTGCAACCTTGGCGACAGTCGATACTTTAGTGAGGCCGTCTGAAAAAGGGAAAGAATGGTTTGTTTGTTGCAAAGATGTTTTTGTTATATTGCCCGAGTGTGTTTTCAGACGGCCTTTGTGCTTTAACTTATTTTTAACCCGATTTCTCTGACGAAGCGCCTGTCTTCGCGTACACTTTGGTTTTTTAGAAATGAGAATGGTTTATGTATCACGGCGAGAGATTTAATGCGTACAGCCATTTGGCCGGTTTCTTGTTGGCAGTGGCGGCTTTGGTGCTGATGCTGGTGAAAGCGGTGGAATCGGCGGATGGCTATCGGATTGCCGGTGCACTGACTTACGGAGTCTGCCTACTACTCCTGTATTTGGGCTCAACCTTATACCACAGTATTCCGCAGCCGAAGGCCAAGGCGATTTTGCAAAAGGTCGATCATTGCATGATTTATCTTTTGATTGCAGGCAGCTATACGCCGTTTACGCTGATTACCCTTCACGGCGGCTGGGGCTGGTCGCTTTTCGGCGTGTCGTGGGGGCTGGCTTTGCTGGGCATTGTTCAGGAGCTGACGATTGGGCGCAAAAGTGAGAAGCGGCTGCTGTCAATGGTGATTTATGTGTTGATGGGCTGGCTGATTGTGGTAGCTGTATGGCCGCTGATACAGTCGCTTTCGGCCGGTGGATTATTTTGGCTGGTGTTGGGCGGCGTATTGTATAGTGCGGGGATTTATTGGTTTATCAACGATACGAAAATCCGCCACGGCCACGGTATCTGGCACTTATTTGTCTTGGCAGGCAGTTTGACGCAATTTATCAGCATTTATTTTTATGTGTTGTAGTTTCAGACGGCCTGAAATAAAAAACCTCTCAGTTTGACTGAGAGGTTTTTGTTTGTCGTTAACCTGGGTTTTTGTCGTGGAATTCGTGGAATTCATAGTTGTAGGTCAGCTCTTTGCCGGCTTTGGTTTGCGCCAGATAGTCGTCGTAAACCGCACGGATTTCCTTACGCAGCAGGAAGAGGGCGATTAAGTTCGGCAAGACCATAAAGCCGTTGAACATATCGGACATGCTCCAAACCAAATCCACTTTGCCCAAGGTACCCAATACGATAGCCACCAAAACCAGTGCGCGGTAGATGCCCAAGTGTTTGCCGCGGAACAGGAAGCGGATATTGGATTCGCCGAAGTAGTACCAGCCGATGATGGTGGTAAAGGCGAAGAAGGTCAGACAGACGGCGAGCAGTTGCGAACCGAAACCCGGAAAGGCTTTGTTAAACGCCAGTTGGGTAACCGCAGCACCGGTTTCACCGGACAGGTTGGCATCGGTCAGCAGGATAATCAGCGCGGTTGCCGTGCAGACCATCAGTGTATCGATAAAAATACCGATAAACGCGGCCATACCTTGTTGCACAGGGTGTTTGACGTTGGCGGTCGCATGAGCGTGCGGGGTCGAACCCATACCGGCCTCATTGGAAAACAGGCCGCGTGCCACACCGAAGCGGACTGCCTCACGCATACCGATACCGGCCGCACCGCCCAATACCGCTTCAGGATTGAAAGCGGCGACAAAGATACTGTGGAACATCGGGATGATGTGGTCGGAGAATTTGAACAAAATAATCACGGCACACAAGATGTAAATTACCGCCATAAACGGCACGACAAATTGCGCGATACCGGCAATGCGGTTGATGCCGCCGATGATGATCAGGCCGGCGAATACCGCCAAAGCAATGCCGACAGCCATCGGGGGAATATCGAAAGCCAAATTCATGGCCGAAGCGATGGAATTGGATTGGGTTGCGTTACCGATGAAGCCCAGCGCGATAATCAAGGCGATAGAGAAAAAGCCGGACAGGAAACGCGCCGCACCACGGCCGATTTTCGGAGTCAGGCCATGTGTGATGTAAAACGCAGGGCCGCCGATGTATTTGCCGTGGCTGACCACGCGGTATTTTTGCGCCAAAACGGCTTCTGCAAAAATGGTAGACATGCCCAAAATGGCAGACAACCACATCCAAAAAATGGCACCCGGGCCGCCGGCAGTAATCGCAGTGGCGACACCGGCAACGTTACCGGTACCGATTTGCGCGGAAATCGCCACGGCAAGCGCTTGAAATTGAGACAGGGATTTGCCTTCGTGGTCTTTGTCTTTTTTGCTGAACAAGCCGCCGAAAACGGATTTGAAACCCGCCCCTAATTTGGTAATTTGCGGTGCGCCCAAGTACAGGGTAAAAAACAGGCCGATGCCGATTAAGGCATAAATCAGCAGGTAGTCCCAAAGAACCAGATTGACTGCACCCACCAGAGCAGACAATATTTCTTCCATAATAAAACCTTTAATAAAAACAATAAAAATAAAATGATACGGGTAACTACTCCCACTCATTTTTCGCAGTTGGCAATATCGGCGAGCAGGCCGTTTTGCCATTCGATACCGGTTAAGTTGTTAACAATTTTGACCGATTTTGTCATCATACCGTAAACCTTCGTGAATTAAAACGAAAAACTGACAAAGGTTTGCCGCAAATGTGCTTCTTTATTTAAAAAAGGTTTTTTTGTTTTCAGACGGCCTGTTTTTGCAAATGTTCGGGCCGTCTGAATATTTTGGCTAAAGGCAACTTATGATAAAATGCACGCCTTACAAATGAAGCAAATTCCGCCTCAACGCGTGAAAAAACGAAAGGAATCAACATGGCAGGCCATAGTAAGTGGGCAAATATCCAACACAAAAAAGCCCGACAAGATGCCAAACGCGGCAAAATCTTCACCCGTCTGATTAAAGAAATTACCGTTGCTGCCCGCATGGGCGGCGGCGACCCCGGCGCGAACCCGCGCCTGCGCCTGGCTTTGGAAAAAGCCGCTGAAAACAATATGCCTAAAGACAACGTGCAACGTGCCATCGACAAAGGTACGGGCAATCTGGAAGGCGTGGAATACATCGAGTTGCGTTACGAAGGCTACGGCATCGGCGGTGCGGCTTTGATGGTGGACTGTCTGACCGACAACAAAACCCGTACCGTTGCCGATGTGCGCCATGCATTCACTAAAAACGGCGGTAACTTGGGTACCGACGGTTGCGTAGCGTTCAACTTCGTTCATCAAGGCTATTTGGTGTTTGAACCGGGCGTTGACGAAGATGCGCTGATGGAAGCAGCTTTGGAAGCCGGTGCGGAAGACATCATCACCAACGACGACTGTTCTATCGAAGTGATTACCGCGCCGAACGACTGGGCAGGCGTGAAAGCGGCATTGGAAGCCGCGGGCTACAAATCTGTTGACGGCGACGTTACCATGCGCGCCCAAAACGAAACCGAGCTGAGCGGCGAAGATGCGGTTAAAATGCAAAAACTGATTGACGCATTGGAAGATTTGGACGACGTACAAGACGTTTACACTTCTGCCGTGTTAAATCTGGACTAAACAGTTTAAAGAACAAAAGGCCGAGACCTTTGCAAAATTCCCCAAAATCCCCTAAATTCCCACCAAGACATTTAGGGGATTTCCCATGAGCACCTTCTTTCAGCAAACCGCCCAAGCCATGATTGCCAAACACATCGACCGCTTCCCACTATTGAAGTTGGATCAGGTGATTGATTGGCAACC
>NZ_JAPWBB010000017.1:0-35780 GCF_041433235.1 Neisseria sp. 27098_8_112
AAAAACAGCCGAAAACCTGTGTTTAGGTTTCGGCTGTTGGAAGGAAAGGAATTTTGCAAAGGTCTCTGCCGATATAAAAAGGCCGTCTGAACATTTCAGACGGCCTTTTCAAATATCAAACACCAGCTTATTTAGCAGCGTCTTTCAATTTATCGGCAGCTTCTTGAGTCGCATCGGCTGCTTTACCCATAGCGTCTTTAGCTGCGTCTTTGGCAGCATCTTTAGCATCAGAAACCGCTTCTTTAGCTTCTTCAACCGCTTTACCGGCAGCATCTTTTGCGTCAAAAACTGCTTTATCTGCAGTTGCTTTAGCATCTGCAGCAGCGTCTTTAACATCAGAAACAGCTTGCTCAGCTGCACCTTTGGCTTCAGAAGCAGCAGCATCAACAGTAGAAGCTGCATTTTCAGCAGCAGTGTTTACATCGGAAGCAACAGCAGAAGCCGCCTCTTGGGTTTCTTTTTTCGCTTCTTGTGTACACGCCGCCAAGCCGGCTACCATCATTGCAGCAATCAATAATTTTTTCATGTTGTATATCCTTTGGTCTAAAAAATATCTGTCAAAACTGACAGATCAAAAAATCATAACATAATAAATGCTCAAAAAAGGGAGAATTAACGCCAAATAACAGCCGGTTTACGTTTTTTGAAAAAAATTTCAAAAAAACAGTTGACGAAAAGAAACAATCTCCCTATAATGCACAACTTATCGGGTCGTTAGCTCAGTCGGTAGAGCAGCGGACTTTTAATCCGTTGGTCGAGCGTTCGAATCGCTCACGACCCACCAAATATGAAAACCTGCTTTGAAAAAAGCAGGTTTTTTTATATTTTCCATCAAGCCTTTCTTCACTTAATACCTTTCTCATCATCAAAATCAAGCAATATCCGAGCTTTGTCACAATGCTGTTATGGACTCAACTCAAGGCATCACACCAGCACCAACCTCTTATCCAACTCCCTCACCCATCATCTTTTTCTAAAAACTTCCAAATACCTATCATCAACCCACGCTAAATCCTCTTGTATGCCAGACAATTTAGGCATAGACTAAAACTACATCCAACTACAACAACAGGAGAAGGTTTGATGAAACAACTGTCTATGTATATCAACGGCCGCTTTGAGACCGACTTTAACGGCGCATGGCGTGATGTATTGAATCCAGCAACCGAAGAAGTCATCGCGCGTGAGCCTAAAGGCGGAAAAGCCGATGTTGATCGTGCCGTTGCCGCGGCCAGAGATGCACAAACTACATGGGAGCGTTTGCCAGCCGTTGAACGCGGCGCATACCTGCGCAAAATTGCCCAAGGCATCCGCGAACGTGCCGACGAGCTGACGGATACCATTGTCGCCGAAGGCGGCAAAACCAAAGATTTGGCACGCATAGAAGTTATGTTCACTGCCGATTATCTCGATTATCAAGCCGAATGGGCGCGCCGTTATGAAGGCGAAATCATCCAGAGCGACCGCCCGCGCGAAAACATTTTATTGTTCAAACGTCCTTTGGGCGTAATCGCCGGCATTTTGCCGTGGAACTTCCCATTCTTCCTGATCGCCCGCAAAATGGGCCCGGCTTTGGTAACAGGCAATACCATCGTCGTCAAACCGAGCAGCGTTACCCCGATTAACTGCCACATTTTTGCTGAAATCGTTCATGCTTCAGGCTTACCGGCCGGCGTATTCAATGTCGTCAACGGCCCGGGTGCAGAAATCGGCAATGCCTTGGCATCACATCCGCAAGTCGATATGGTCAGCCTGACCGGTTCTGTAGAAGCAGGCCGCCAAGTAATGGAAGCCGCCGCCACCAACATTACCAAAGTCTCATTGGAACTCGGCGGCAAAGCCCCTGCCATCGTTCTGAAAGATGCCGACTTGGATCTGGCCGTCAAATCCATCTTGGCTTCACGCGTGGGCAATACCGGCCAAATCTGTAACTGCGCCGAACGCGTGTATGTCCACAACAGCCTGAAAGACGCGTTTATCGAAAAAATGACCGCCGCCATGAAAGGCGTGCGCTACGGCAACCCGGCCGAAGCCGAAGCAGGCGCGCTGGAAATGGGTCCGCTGATTGAAGAGCGCGCTGTCAAAGCCGTTGCCGAAAAAGTGGAACGCGCCGTCAAACAAGGTGCGACACTGGTCTGCGGCGGCAAACGCGCCGAAGGACGCGGCTATTTCTTCGAACCGACCCTGCTGACCGATACCGACAACAGCATGGACATCATGAAGGAAGAAACCTTCGGCCCCGTCCTGCCGGTTGCCACTTTCGATACGCTCGATCAAGTCATCGCTTTGGCAAACGACAGCGAATTCGGCCTGACCAGCTCCGTCTATACCACCAATCTGAATGAAGCGTTTTATGTAACCCGCCGCCTGCGTTTCGGCGAAACCTACATCAACCGCGAAAACTTCGAAGCCATGCAGGGCTTCCATGCCGGTTGGAAAAAATCAGGTATCGGCGGCGCGGACGGTAAACACGGTTTGGAAGAATATCTGCAAACCCAAGTTGTTTATTTAGAAACCGATATCTAACTGCCGATACTGCCCTTCATAAAACAAAAGGCCGTCTGAAGCTGATTTTTCAGGTTAAACTGCACCCAAAAAGTTGCCACTCCAACTAACAAGGTGCAGTTTTTTTATAACTAATTTTTATTAAATAGGAAAGTAACTATGTTGCACAAAATCGGGATCATGAGCGCGTTGATCTTGGGTCTTGCTATGCCGGCTGCTGCCGAATGTTTGATTCAAAAGGACGGTATCGGAGGAATTAAATTGGGGCAGAACTTGAAGCAGGTAAAACAGAAATTCCCGAAGGTGAAAATGGATAAAACAAGCGATGCCGATGGCGTGTCTTTTGTTGCCATCGCACTATCTAAAGACGTCTTGGTTTTCGCTTCTCAAGATGGGGAAGATGATCCTGATACCCCTATAAAACTGCATAAAAAAATTAATTTTTTGGAAACCGATTCTTCTACCTGTCACACGACTTCAGGTGTACACCCGGGTATGAAGATTAAAGACGCAGAAGCCAAGCTGGGCAAAGTCAAAGGAATCCAACTATCAGAAATCGAAGCGCGTGAATACGCAACATTTGCCCGCCAACCAAAACATTTCGGATTTAGAGTCGAACAGGGGACAGGGATTTATCCGAGCAAAGGTGAAACACCGAATCAAACTCGGCGTTACCGTCAAACGGCATGTATTGAAGCAATTTCCGTATCTCAATCCAGAGGTTTTGATAATTGAAGAGCAAGATATTAGACAAAATGAACTGTACCCCCAAAGTTGCCCTCCAACTAACAAGGTGCAGTTTTTTTATGTCCCTATATGCATTAACTTCAAATACCAAGACCAATACCACATCTCACGCACCCATCTGCAACGTTGGATAACCGCCTGTCAGGAAAGCGGCATCGGCGCACTCAAACCCTTCAGTCCAAAATCATGACTGACCACCGCAAAAATCCCTTCATCGCCGACAAGCCGATCACAAAAATACAGTTTTTTGGGGGGCAGTTCAGGTTTCAGACGGCCTTTCTGCCTTTATAGAAAAAAACACCGACATCGCGTAAAATAGAGCCAATTTTTCACTTTATGCAGGCCGTCTGAACACATGGGCAGCCTGACTTATTTTTCCGGAAAACACCATGAGCGAACAAAACAATCCTCAAATCGAGCCGCAGTTGGACGAAAACCAAATCATCGCCCTGCGCCGCGAGAAACTGCACAACATCCGCAAAGAACGCAACGCCTACCCTAACGATTTCAAACGCGACAGCTTTGCCGCCGACCTGCACAACCAATACGGTGAAATCAGCAAAGAAGAACTCGACCCACAAGGCATTCCTGTCAAAGTGGCCGGCCGCATGATGCTCAAACGTCAAATGGGCAAAGCCAGCTTCGCCACCATTCAAGACGTTACCGGTCAAATCCAGCTTTATTTGAACAACAAAGGCGTGAGTCAGGAAGTTTTGGACGACTTCAACCACTGGGACCTGGGCGACATCGTTGGCGCGGAAGGTACTTTGTTTAAAACCAACCACGGCGAATTGACCGTGCGCGTATCCGACATCCGCCTGCTGTCCAAATCCTTGCGCCCGCTGCCGGACAAACACAAAGGCTTGAGCGATCAGGAAACCAAATACCGCCAACGCTACGTCGATTTGATTGCTAATGAAGAGTCGCGCAATACCTTCATAAAACGCAGCCAAATCATCCAATCCGTGCGTAATTTCATGGTCAACGAGCATTATTTGGAAGTCGAAACCCCGATGATGCACCCGATTCCCGGCGGCGCGACGGCGAAACCGTTCGTGACCCATCACAATGCTTTGGACATCCCGCTGTATCTGCGCATCGCGCCCGAGCTGTATCTGAAACGCTTGGTTGTCGGCGGTTTGGAACGTGTGTTTGAAATCAACCGCAGCTTCCGTAACGAGGGCATGTCCGTGCGCCACAACCCTGAATTCACCATGATCGAATTCTACGAAGCCTTCTCCGACTACGAACGCATGATGCAAATGGCGGAAGACATTATCCGCAATGCTTCCCGCGCGGTAAACGGCACGGCAAAAATCAGCTACAACGGCAAAGAAGTCGATTTGGAAAGCCCGTTTGAACGCCTGACCATTCTCGGCGCCATCAAAAAATACAATCCGCACTACACCGATGAGCAGTTGAACGATGAAGAATGGCTGAAAAAAGAAATTGTCAAACACGGCGAAAGCCTGCCTCCGTCTCCGGGCATCGGCAGCCTGCAACTCGCCCTGTTTGAAGGTTGCGCCGAGGGTAAACTGTGGAACCCGACTTTCATCATCGACTACCCTGTCGAAGTGTCGCCATTGGCACGCGCATCCGACAGCAAACCGGGCTTGACCGAACGCTTCGAGCTTTTCGTTGTTGGCCGCGAACTGGCAAACGGCTACTCCGAGTTGAACGATCCGGAAGACCAAGCTGAACGCTTCAAGGCGCAAGTGGCACAAAAAGACGCCGGCGACGACGAAGCCATGCACTACGATGCCGACTACATCCGCGCCATGGAATTCGGCCTGCCGCCGACCGGCGGCTGCGGCATCGGCATCGACCGCTTGGTAATGTTGCTGACTGATTCGCAAACCATCCGCGACGTGATTCTGTTCCCTCAAATGCGTCCTGAATAACGTATTGAAATAAAATCAAGGCCGTCTGAAAACAAGATTCTGTTTTCAGACGGCCTTTTTGTTCAAATATGTAAAACGGAAAAATTAAAATCGATAATTTCTTTACATTATAATAATAAAATTCCATGATAATCAAAAGCATAATATAAAAAAGAATATGTAAACGTTTTTCAGTTTGTTGACAGTCTGCTAGAATACATCCAATTACAGACAGCCCACACACACAGGCCGTCTGAAAATGCAAAAACTCTGAAAGGTTTGTATGGATCAATTTTTCGAACAGCTTCACGGCTGGGTAAACGCCATCAACGACCAAATGTGGTCGGGGTTGGTATATATGCTTTTAGGCGCAGGCCTCTTTTTCACCGTTACCACCGGTTTTGTACAATTCCGCCTCTTCGGCCGCAGTATCAAAGAAATGCTGGGCGGTCGCAAACAAGGTGATGATCCGCACGGAATCACACCATTCCAAGCATTCGTTACCGGCTTGGCCAGCCGCGTAGGCGTGGGCAACATCGCCGGTGTGGCGATTGCCATCAAACTCGGCGGGCCGGGCGCGGTATTCTGGATGTGGGTAACCGCCTTAATCGGCATGAGTTCGGCGTTTGTCGAATCTTCACTGGCCCAACTCTTTAAAGTCCGGGACTACGACAACCACCACTTCCGCGGCGGTCCTGCCTACTACATAACTCAAGGCCTGGGACAAAAATGGCTGGGCGTTTTGTTCGCCCTGAGCCTGATTTTCTGTTTCGGCTTTGTATTTGAAGCCGTACAGACCAATACCATCGCCGATACCACCAAAGCGGCATGGGGCTGGGATCAACACTATGTCGGTGTCGCCCTGGTCATTCTGACTGCCCCTATTATCTTCGGCGGTATCCGTCGCGTATCTAAAGCCGCGGAAATTGTCGTTCCGCTGATGGCGGTTTTATATCTCGTCATAGCACTCTTCATCATTGCTACCAATATTTCCCTGATTCCTGACGTGTTCGGTCAGATTTTCTCCAACGCGTTTAACTTCGATTCGGCTGCAGGCGGTTTCCTCGGCGGTCTGATTTCGACCACCATGATGCAGGGTATCAAACGCGGCCTGTATTCCAATGAGGCGGGTATGGGTTCCGCGCCGAACGCCGCAGCCGCAGCCGAAGTGAAACACCCCGTCTCCCAAGGCATGATTCAAATGCTGGGCGTTTTCGTCGATACCATCATCGTCTGCTCATGCACCGCCTTTATCGTCTTGACCTATCAACAGCCTTATGGCGACCTGAGCGGTGCGGCGCTGACCCAAGCGGCAATCGTCAGCCAGGTAGGCGAATGGGGTGCGGGCTTCCTTGCCGCCATCCTGTTTATGTTTGCCTTTTCAACCGTTATCGGCAACTATGCCTATGCTGAGTCCAACGTCCAATTCATCAAGAGCCATTGGCTGGTTACCGCCGTTTTCCGTATGCTGGTTTTAGCATGGGTCTACTTCGGCGCAGTTGCCAACGTACCCTTGGTATGGGATATGGCAGACATGGCCATGGGCATCATGGCATGGATTAACCTCGTTGCCATCCTGCTCCTGTCCCCACTTGCCTTCCTGCTGTTGAAAGACTACACAGCCAAGCTGAAAATGGGTAAAGACCCAGAGTTCAAACTCTCTGAACACCCAGGCTTGAAACGCAAAATCAAATCCGATATCTGGTAACACCAAAGGCCGTCTGAAATTTCAGACGGCCTTTTTAATCTATTCAAAAGATTTGCCCCTTGAAATCGAAGAGTTTCAAGGGGCTGATGATGTTTTTCAGAACAGAATTCTGAAAAAACAGAGCATTGCGACACGATGTATTTTCATACATCCTTCGAAGTCTTATTGTAGCAACGTTTCTCATTTCGCAGTGCAACAATATGGGCAGATTCTAATTCCAAATCAGTACCCAGTCAAGCATTTCATTTGCATGGTAATACTTACCTAGGATATATTTATACTTACCAAACATTACATTACGGAGAAACTGATGGCTGCATTCAAACCCAATCCAATCAACTACATCCTCGGTCTCGATATCGGTATCGCATCCGTCGGCTGGGCGATGGTAGAAATTGACGAAGCAGAAAACCCCATCCGCCTGATTGATTTGGGCGTACGTGTATTTGAGCGCGCAGAAGTACCGAAAACAGGCGACTCTCTCGCAGCGGCAAGACGCTTGGCACGCAGCGTCCGCCGCCTGACCCGCCGTCGCGCCCACCGCCTGCTTCGGGCCCGCCGCCTATTGAAACGCGAAGGCGTATTACAGGCTGCCGATTTTGATGAAAACGGCTTGATCAAATCCTTACCGAATACACCATGGCAACTTCGCGCAGCCGCATTAGACCGCAAACTGACGCCTTTAGAGTGGTCGGCAGTCTTGTTGCATTTAATCAAACACCGCGGCTATTTGTCGCAAAGAAAAAACGAGAGCGAAACTGCCGATAAGGAGCTTGGCGCTTTGCTTAAAGGCGTAGCCAACAATGCCCATACCTTACAGACAGGCGATTTCCGCACACCGGCCGAATTGGCTTTAAATAAATTTGAGAAAGAAAGCGGCCATATCCGCAACCAACGCGGCGATTATTCGCATACGTTCAGCCGCAAAGATTTGCAGGCAGAGCTGAATTTACTGTTTGAAAAACAAAAAGAATTTGGCAATCCGCATGTTTCAGACGGCCTTAAAGAAGGTATTGAAACTCTGCTGATGACGCAACGCCCTGCCCTGTCCGGTGATGCTGTTCAAAAAATGTTGGGACATTGCACCTTTGAGCCGGCAGAGCCGAAAGCCGCTAAAAACACCTACACAGCCGAACGTTTCATCTGGCTGACCAAGCTGAACAACCTGCGTATTTTAGAGCAAGGCAGCGAGCGGCCATTGACCGCTACCGAACGCGCCACGCTTATGGACGAGCCATACAGAAAATCCAAACTGACTTACGCACAAGCCCGTAAGCTGCTGGGTTTAGAAGATACCGCCTTTTTCAAAGGCTTGCGCTATGGTAAAGACAATGCCGAAGCCTCAACATTGATGGAAATGAAGGCCTACCATGCCATCAGCCGTGCGCTGGAAAAAGAAGGATTGAAAGACAAAAAATCTCCATTAAACCTTTCTCCCGAATTACAAGACGAAATCGGCACGGCATTCTCCCTGTTCAAAACCGATGAAGACATTACAGGCCGTCTGAAAGACCGTGTTCAGCCCGAAATTTTAGAAGCGCTGTTGAAACACATTAGCTTCGACAAGTTCGTCCAAATTTCCTTGAAAGCATTGCGCCGAATTGTGCCTCTAATGGAGCAAGGCAAACGTTACGATGAAGCCTGCGCCGAAATCTA
This sequence comes from Neisseria sp. 27098_8_112, assembly GCF_041433235.1. Classification (NCBI taxonomy): domain Bacteria; kingdom Pseudomonadati; phylum Pseudomonadota; class Betaproteobacteria; order Neisseriales; family Neisseriaceae; genus Neisseria; species Neisseria sp. 27098_8_112. The sequence continues at coordinate 8,497 of NZ_JAPWBB010000017.1, forward strand.
CGGAGACCATTACGGCAAGAAAAATGCGGAAGAAAAGATTTATCTGCCGCCGATTCCCGCTGACGAAATCCGCAACCCCGTCGTTTTGCGCGCTTTATCTCAAGCGCGTAAGGTCATTAACGCCGTTGTACGCCGTTACGGCTCCCCTGCGCGTATCCATATTGAAACGGCAAGGGAAGTAGGCAAATCGTTTAAAGACCGCAAAGAAATCGAAAAACGCCAAGAAGAAAACCGTAAAGACCGGGAAAAAGCCGCCGCTAAGTTCCGAGAGTATTTCCCCAATTTTGTCGGAGAACCCAAATCCAAAGATATTCTGAAACTGCGCCTGTACGAGCAACAACACGGCAAATGCCTGTATTCGGGCAAAGAAATCAACCTAGGCCGTCTGAACGAAAAAGGCTATGTCGAAATCGACCATGCCCTGCCGTTCTCGCGCACATGGGACGACAGTTTCAACAATAAAGTGCTGGTATTGGGCAGCGAAAACCAAAACAAAGGTAATCAAACCCCTTACGAATACTTCAACGGCAAAGACAACAGCCGCGAATGGCAGGAATTTAAAGCGCGTGTTGAAACCAGCCGTTTTCCTCGCAGTAAAAAACAACGGATTCTGCTGCAAAAATTCGACGAAGACGGCTTTAAAGAACGCAATCTGAACGATACACGCTACGTCAACCGTTTCCTGTGTCAATTTGTTGCCGACCATATGCGGCTGACAGGTAAAGGGAAAAGGCGTGTCTTTGCCTCAAACGGACAAATTACCAATCTGTTGCGCGGCTTTTGGGGATTGCGCAAAGTGCGTGCGGAAAACGACCGCCATCACGCCTTGGACGCTGTAGTCGTTGCCTGCTCGACCGTTGCCATGCAGCAGAAAATTACCCGTTTTGTACGCTATAAAGAGATGAACGCGTTTGACGGTAAAACCATAGACAAAGAAACAGGAGAAGTGCTGCATCAAAAAACACACTTCCCGCAACCTTGGGAATTTTTCGCACAAGAAGTCATGATTCGCGTCTTCGGCAAACCGGACGGCAAACCCGAATTTGAAGAAGCCGATACCCCAGAAAAACTGCGCGCGTTGCTTGCCGAAAAATTATCATCTCGCCCCGAAGCTGTACATGAATACGTTACGCCACTGTTTGTTTCACGTGCGCCCAATCGGAAGATGAGCGGGCAAGGCCATATGGAGACCGTCAAATCCGCCAAGCGACTGGACGAAGGCATCAGCGTGTTGCGCGTACCGCTGACACAGTTAAAACTGAAAGACTTGGAAAAAATGGTCAATCGGGAGCGTGAACCTAAGCTATACGAAGCGCTGAAAGCACGACTGGAAGCATATAAAGACGATCCTGCCAAAGCCTTTGCCGAGCCGTTTTATAAATACGATAAAGCAGGCAACCGCACTCAACAGGTAAAAGCCGTACGCATAGAGCAAGTACAGAAAACCGGTGTATGGGTGCGCAACCATAACGGCATCGCCGACAACGCAACCATGGTGCGCGTAGATGTATTTGAGAAAGGCGGCAAGTATTATCTGGTCCCGATTTACAGTTGGCAGGTAGCGAAAGGGATTTTGCCGGATAGGGCTATTATCGCTTTTAAAGATGAAGAAGATTGGCAACTTATTGATGATAGTTTCAACTTTAAATTCTCATTACATCCTAATGATTTAATTGAAGTAATAACAAAAAAAGCTAGAATATTTGGTTATTTTGCCAGCTGCCATCGAGGCACAGGTAATATTAATATACGCATTCATGATCTTGATCATAAAATTGGCAAAAATGGAATACTGGAAGGTATCGGTGTCAAAACCGCCCTTTCATTCCAAAAATACCAAATCGACGAATTGGGCAAAGAAATCAGACCATGCCGTCTGAAAAAACGCCCACCTGTCCGTTAAATTAATCTATCCCTGTTTCAGACGGCCTGAAGCAGGGATTTTTTATATCAAAATAAGGGGAAAAACATGACTTGGCGCAGTCTGCTTATTCAAAACGGCGGTAAATTATCCTTGCAACGCCGGCAACTACTCATTCAACAAAACGGCGAGTCCCATACCGTACCATTAGAGGACATCGCCGTTATCGTAATAGAAAACCGCGAAACCCTGATTACTGCCCCACTCCTATCAGCCTTAGCCGAATATGGCGCAACCTTACTGACATGTGACGAACAGTTCCTGCCCTGCGGACAATGGCTGCCTTATGCCCAATATCACCGCCAACTTAAAATCCTCAAGCTGCAGCTGAATATAAGCGAACCCTTAAAAAAGCAACTCTGGCAACATATCGTCCGTCAAAAAATCCTGAATCAAGCATTTGTCGCCGACGAAACAGGCAATGATCTTGCAGCCAAACGGCTGCGCACTTTGGCAGTCGAAGTCCGTTCAGGTGATACAGGAAACCGTGAAGCCCAAGCTGCCGCCCTCTACTTCCAAGCCCTCTTCGGAGAAAAATTTACCCGTAATGACAACAATGCCGTCAATGCCGCATTGAACTACACCTACGCCGTGCTCCGTGCAGCAGTTGCACGCGCCTTGACCTTATATGGCTGGCTGCCTGCATTAGGCTTGTTTCATAGAAGCGAACTAAATACATTCAACCTCGCCGATGACTTTATAGAACCATTACGCCCATTGGCCGATCTGGTCGTTATACATACGCACGAACAAGGCCGTCTGAAAACTGAACTGACACCCAATATAAAACAAAACCTTATCAAAATCCTTCACTGTCAAATCTGCATCGAACGGCAACATTTCAGCACCTTAGCTGCCATCGACAAAATGATTTCTTCATTTCAAGCCAGCATAACCGACAAAAACGCCAAACAACTAAAACTGCCTGAAATCTTGCCATTGAAAGAATACCAATATGAGTGAGGCCAAATTTATGAGGATTATCGTCTTCTTCGACCTACCAGTTACCACAGCGGCAAAGCGCAAAGCCGCCAATCAATTCCGCCAGTTTCTATTAAAAGATGGATACCAAATGCTCCAACTTTCCGTATACAGCCGTATTGTCAAAGGCCGTGATTCGTTGCAAAAACACCACAATAAGCTATGTGCAAACCTACCGCAAGAAGGCTCAATCCGCTGTTTGGAAGTAACAGAAAAGCAATATGCCACCATGAAGCTACTGTTGGGAGAGCTAAAAACCCAAGAAAAAAGGGTAAATGCCGACCAATTATTATTATTTTAAGGCCGCTTTTTTAGACAAAATAAAACGGGAAACCCTTACATGATAAGGGTTTCCCGTTGAAGTATTGTAGCACTGCGAAATGAGAAAGGGAGCTACAACTGTTTGTACGTCTTAATCCGTAGTTTTCAGATTGTAGCACTGCGAAATGAGAAAGGGAGCTACAACCTGAGTACAACGGCACAGTATGGAAACTGAATTGTAGCACTGCGAAATGAGAAAGGGAGCTACAACAATATCCTTACCAACGAACGGAAGCATATGATTGTAGCACTGCGAAATGAGAAAGGGAGCTACAACCACCAATCAAAACAATCACGCCATTCTTGGATTGTAGCACTGCGAAATGAGAAAGGGAGCTACAACACATCATCAGGAAAATCACTGATTATCTATATTGTAGCACTGCGAAATGAGAAAGGGAGCTACAACATTCCGTCAAGGTGTCGGTAGATTGGTTGAATTGTAGCACTGCGAAATGAGAAAGGGAGCTACAACAATTAAACGCAAGTCCATGAAAGGAATGAAATTGTAGCACTGCGAAATGAGAAAGGGAGCTACAACAACAGACAGGATAGAACGCAGGAAGGAACAATTGTAGCACTGCGAAATGAGAAAGGGGCTATCCAAATAAAAAAGCACCACCTAAACAGGTAGTGCTTTCATATTAATTTGCTTATTCAGCAGAATCAGCTGCTTTATCAACCAATTCAACCAATGCCAAAGGAGCATTGTCGCCTTTACGGAAACCGTATTTCAGTACACGAACATAGCCACCGTTACGAGCAGCAAAGCGTGGACCCAATTCGTCAAACAATTTAACTACAACATCACGATCGCGAGTGCGGTCAAAAGCCAAACGACGGTTTGCCAAAGAAGGTTTTTTACCCAAGGTAATCAAGGGCTCAACTACGCGGCGCAATTCTTTTGCTTTAGGCAAAGTTGTCACGATGGTTTCGTGAGTCAACAAGGAATTCGCCATATTGCGCAGCATCGCAGCGCGGTGGCTGCTAGTACGGTTTAATTTGCGGTTGCCATTACGATGACGCATGTCATTATCCTTTAATCTTCAAACTTACGGCTTTTCTAAGCCTACAGGCGGCCAAGCTTCTAATTTAGAACCTAATGTCAGACCTTTAGAGGCCAACACTTCTTTGATCTCATTCAAAGATTTACGACCCAAATTAGGGGTCTTGAGAAGCTCGGTTTCAGTACGTTGAATCAAATCGCCAATATAGTAAATATCTTCAGCTTTCAGACAATTAGCTGAACGTACGGTTAATTCCAAATCATCTACAGGACGCAGCAAGATAGGATCGATAGGAGGCGCTTTTTCTTCAACCTCTTCAACCGGAGTACCTTGCAGATCTGCAAAAATAGACATTTGGTCAATTAAGATACGTGCGGCACTACGTACAGCTTCTTCTGGATCAATAGAACCATTGGTTTCAATATCCAAAACCAATTTATCCAAATCCGTGCGTTGCTCTACGCGTGCAGGTTCAACTTCAAAGCTAACACGACTGATGGGCGAAAAGCTCGCATCCAACTGAATCGCACCAATCTGTTTATTCTCATCACGCAATACGCGACGACCTGAAACAGATTGATAACCACGACCTTGCTCTACTTTAATTTCCATGTCGATTTGACCATTGTCGGACAAGTGGCAAATAACATGTTCAGGATTGATGATTTCCACATCATGTGGCAAATCAATATCACCGGCTACAACAGCACCGGCACCTGTTTTTTTCAAAGTCAACTGAACTTGATTACGACCGTAAAGCTTAAATACGATACCTTTGATGTTCAAGAGAACGTCAACAACATCCTCCTGAACACCATCAATAGTAGAGTATTCGTGCAATACGCCAGAAATAACTACTTCAGTTGGGGCAAAGCCATTCATGGATGACAGTAAGATACGACGCAAAGCATTACCTAAAGTATGACCAAAACCACGCTCAAATGGCTGCATAGACACCTTAGCTCGAGTAGAAGACAAGGTATCTACATCGATTTGACGAGGTTTCAAAAATTCGGTTGTGCTATTTTGCATTTAACTGTCCCTCATTGAGCTAGCATTATTTAGAGTAGAACTCTACCACCAGCTGTTCATTAATATCGCCAGACAATTCTGAGCGATCCGGCATATTTTTGAATACACCTTCCAATTTGTCGGCATCAACAGATACCCAGCTTGGCAAGCCAATTTGAGTAGCCAAGCTCAATGCCTCTTGGATACGTACTTGTTTCTTAGCTTTTTCACGAACAGCTACAACATCGCCTGCTTTAACTTGGAAAGAAGGGATATTAACAACCTGACCGTTTACAACGATAGCTTTATGAGAAACCAATTGACGTGCTTCGGCGCGAGTAGAGCCAAAACCCATACGGTAAACGACATTGTCCAAACGAGACTCCAGCAATTGCAGCAGCAATTCACCGGTAGAGCCTTTACGACGATCTGCTTCCGCGAAGTAACGACGGAATTGACGCTCTAATACGCCATAAATACGACGGATTTTTTGTTTTTCACGCAATTGTAAACCGTAGTCTGACAAACGTGGTTTTTTTGCACCGTGTTGACCAGGTGCAGAATCCATTTTACATTTTGAATCCAAAGAGCGACGTGCACTCTTCAAAAACAGATCCGTACCTTCGCGACGTGCTAATTTACATTTAGGGCCAATATAACGTGCCATGTTTTAAATCACTCCAATATTAAATACGACGTTTTTTAGGCGGACGGCAACCGTTATGAGGCAACGGGGTAACGTCAGTAATGCTGGTAATCTTGAAACCAAGAGCGTTTAAAGCACGTACAGAAGATTCGCGACCAGGGCCAGGGCCTTTAATGCGGACTTCTAAATTTTTAACGCCATACTCTTGGGCAACTTTACCAGCTGCTTCTGCTGCAACTTGTGCTGCAAATGGTGTACTTTTACGAGAACCTTTAAAACCAGCGCCGCCAGAGGTAGCCCAAGACAATGCATTGCCTTGACGGTCAGTGATTGTAATGATGGTATTGTTGAAAGATGCATGAACGTGCACAATACCTTCGCTTACGGTTTTACGTACTTTTTTACGTACACGCGAAGCTGTGTTTGCTTTAGCCATTAATCAAATTCCTTAAAATTTATTTCTTACCGGCAATCGCTTTGCGCGGACCTTTACGGGTACGAGCATTTGTGCGAGTGCGTTGACCACGACAAGGCAAGCCACGACGATGACGGAAGCCGCGATAGCAACCCATATCCATCAATCGTTTAATGCTCATCGTTACTTCACGACGCAAATCGCCTTCAACTTCATATTTAGCAACTTGCTCACGCAAAGCGTCTAATTGAGCCTCGTCCAAATCTTTTGCTTTAGTAGTAGGAGCAATATTTGCTGCCTCACAAATCAATTTAGCACGAGTCGCACCAATACCATAAATAGCCTGAAGGCCAATTACGATATGGGCATTATTAGGGATATTTACCCCTGCAATACGAGCCATATTTTTTCCTTTTTAGGGCAAAGTATGTCACTATACCACAAAATCAATAGTTAAGAAAACTAGCTTCTTAACCTTGACGTTGTTTGTGACGTGGGTCAGTACAAATTACGCGAACCACACGATTACGACGAATAATCTTGCAATTGCGACAAATTTTCTTTACAGAAGGTTGTACACGCATTTTATTTCCTTTTATCGTTTATCTTGCTCGGAAAACAATCCGAGCACGGGTTAAATCATAAGGAGTTAATTCAACTGTTACCTTATCACCTGGAGAAATACGGATATAGTGCATCCGCATTTTTCCAGATATATGACCAAGTACTACATGATCATTTTCCAGTTTTACTTTAAATGTTGCATTGGGCAAAGTCTCAAGGATTTCGCCCTGCATCTGTATGGTATCTTCTTTAGCCATAAGCCTACTTGCGTGACAAAGATTTCATATCTGGACGACTCATCAAGTCTTCATACTGACTACTCATTATGTATGAATTAATTTGCGTCCTAAAATCCATTGTAACGACAACCAAAATGAGCAGAGATGTTCCACCTAAATAGAAAGGAACTTTCAATGCCGTCGTTAAAAATTCAGGTATCAGACAGATTGTAGTGATATACAAAGCACCAAATAATGTCAGTCTCAGTACAACTTTTTCCAAATATCTAGAGGTTTGCTCACCTGGACGAATACCTGGCACAAATGCACCACTCTTCTTCAAATTCTCAGCCATCTCTTTAGGGCTAAATACCAAAGCAGTATAGAAATAGCAGAAGAAGATGATAGTTGTGGCAAATAATACAATATATAAGGGCTGTCCATGTTGCAGCATTGCTGCAACCTTATGAAGAACAGAATTTGTACTATTTGAACCAAACCAACCTAAAAGGGTAGATGGAAATAAAATAATACTGGAAGCAAAAATAGGAGGAATAACACCTGCCATATTTAGCTTGAACGGCATATGAATGCTTTGTCCCGACATCATTCCAGAGCCAAACTGTCTTTTAGCATAATGCACAGGAACTTTACGCTGAGCACTCTCAAAATAAACTACAGCATAGATCAACAGCAAAATACCAATCACAATTGATACCGCCATCAACATACTCATAGAGCCTTTTTCAGTCAAAGTCAGCAACCGAGCAATACCGGATGGAATACCCGATACAATGCCTGCTGTAATAATTAAAGAAATACCATTACCAATACCACGCTCAGTAATTTGTTCCCCTAACCACATTAGAAACATAGTACCTGTAACCAAACAGACTACTGTAGAAATATAAAACTCAAGCGCAGTCGTTACAACAACACCTTGTTGATAAACAGATGATGCAGCCCAAAAGCTTTGCAATACAGCCAATAATACCGTCCCATACCTAGTATATTTCGTAATTATTTTCCTACCAGCCTCACCCTCCTTCTTTAAAGCTTTTAAAGAAGGAATAATCTCCGAAGCAAGCTGAACAATAATCGATGCCGAAATATAAGGCATGATACCAATTGCAAATATACTAAAGCGCTCCAACGAACCACCCGAGAACATATTTAACATTCCGAATATGCCGTCACGAGCGCCTTCGAATAATTTAGCTAACGCAACAGCATCTACGCCCGGTACCGGTATATGACCACCAATACGGAAAACGACTAAAGCACCTAAAAGGAACAACAGACGTTTTTTCAGATCACCAAATTTGGATAATCCCGATAAAGATTGTTGATTAGCCACTGTAGTGCAAGCCTTATTCTTCTACTTTACCACCGGCAGCCTCAATAGCAGCTTTAGCACCTTTAGTAGCTTTTACACCTTTCAAGGTAACTGCTTTTGAGATTTCACCAGAAGCAATAACTTTTACATTAGAAGCAGTTGCAGGAATCAGACCAGCTTGTTTAAGAACCAAGACATCAATCTCGTTCACAGCAATCAGATTTAATTCACTCAAACGAACTTCAGCATTAGCGGCTGCAGTCAAAGATTTGAAACCACGTTTTGGCAAACGACGTTGCAAAGGCATTTGACCGCCTTCAAAACCTACCTTGTGGAAGCCACCAGAACGGCTTTTTTGACCTTTATGACCACGACCACCTGTCTTACCCAAGCCGCTACCAATACCACGGCCTACACGACGACTAGCGTGAGTAGCACCCTCAGCAGGTTGAATAGTATTCAAAAACATATTAAGACTCCACTTTCAACAAGTAGCTGATTTTATTGATCATGCCACGGTTTTCAGGGGTATCCAAAACCTCTACAGTATGTTCACGGCGGCGCAAACCTAAACCACGAGCACATGCACGATGAGATTCAATTGTACCAATCAGGCTCTTAACCAATGTAACTTTAATCTTTTTTTGCTCAGTCATGGTTAGCTCCCAAAATATCTTCTACTGTCAAGCCACGTTTAGCAGCAATATCAGCAGGGGTATACAGTTTAGACAAACCGTCTAATGTAGCGCGTACAATATTGTAAGGATTAGTAGAACCATGTACTTTAGCTGAAATGTTATGGATACCCATAGCATCAAATACTAAACGCATTGGACCACCAGCTTTTACACCGCTACCTTCTTTAGCAGGTTGCATAAATACCTTAGTAGCACCATGACGGCCAATAACCTCATGATGAATAGTACCGTTTTTCAAAGGTACTTTAATCATAGAGCGTCGAGCTTGATCCATTGCTTTTTGAACAGCAACTGGTACTTCTTTTGATTTACCTTTGCCCATACCGATTCGACCATCACCATCACCAACAACAGTCAGTGCAGAGAAAGCCATGATACGGCCACCTTTAACTACTTTAGTCACGCGATTAACTGCGACCATCTTTTCAATCAGGCCGTCACCGCGTTCTTCAATTTCATGTTTTGCCATCTGAAAGTCTCCAAATTTTAGAAGCTTAAACCATTTTCACGTGCAGCTTCAGCCAAAGCTTTCACACGACCGTGATATTGGAAACCTGAACGATCAAAAGCAACTTTTTCAACACCCACTGCTTTAGCTTTTTCAGCAATACGCTTACCAACTACAGCCGCTGCTTCAACGTTGCTACCTGATTTCAGGCTACTACGTACTTCAGCTTCCAATGTAGAGGCTTGAGCCAATACTTTATCACCTTCAGCACTAATTACTTGAGCATAAATATGATTATTGCTGCGGAACACACATAATCTTACCATTTTCAAGTCCGCAATACGCGCACGGGTTTTGCGTGCACGACGGAGTCGGGTTGTATGTTTATCCATTAGTGAACCTCAATTATTTTTTCTTGGCTTCTTTCATCACTACCACTTCACCTACATAACGAACACCTTTACCTTTATAAGGCTCAGGAGAACGGAATGCACGAATTTCAGCAGCGACTTGGCCAACCACTTGTTTATCTGCACCAGTCAAAACGATTTCTGTTTGGCTAGGAGTTTGAACAGAAACACCTTCAGGCATTTCATATACGATTGGATGAGAGAAACCCAAAGACAAGTTCAGAACTTTGCCTTGAGCTTGGGCACGATAACCCACACCAATCAATTGAAGTTTTTTCTCAAAACCTTCAGAAACACCCTTAACCATGTTATTAACCAATGCACGAGCAGTACCAGACATAGCATTAGCCTGTTTACTGTCATTTTTTGCAGCAAAAGTCAATTTACCATCGTTCAGTTCAATAGCAACATCGGAATGCAAAGGAAAAGACAATTCGCCGTTTTTACCTTTGATAACCAATGCATCTGTTCCGAATTTTACTTCTACACCAGCAGGAACAGTCACTGGGTTTTTTGCGACGCGTGACATTTACTTTTCTCCACTAGGCTACGATGCACAACAACTCACCACCAACACCCTCAGAACGGGCTTTGCGATCAGTCATTACACCTTTAGAAGTACTAACAATAGCGACACCCAGGCCATTCATTACGCTAGGGATCTCACTTGATGCTTTGTAAATACGCAAACCTGGACGTGAAACACGTTTAATTTGCTCAATCACAGGACGACCTGCATAGTATTTCAATTGAATTTCCAATACCGGTTTTGCATCAGCAGAAACCGCAAAATCCTCGATATAACCTTCTTCTTTCAAAACTTTTGCAATTGCACATTTCAGTTTAGAGGAAGGCATGGCAACTACTGCTTTATTAGCACGTTGCGCATTGCGAATACGAGTCAACATATCGGAAATAGGATCATGCATACTCATTATTTATACTCCTATTACCAGCTAGCTTTAACAACACCAGGGATCTCGCCACGCATAGCGATTTCACGGATTTTAATACGGCCCAAACCAAATTTACGGAAAGTGCCACGAGGACGACCTGTTAAAGCACAACGACGACGTTGACGTACAGGTGCTGCATTACGAGGAATGGATTGAAATTTCAAACGTGCTTCAAAACGTTCTTCTTCAGTCGCATTAGCATCATTAATAACAGCGAAAATTGCCTCACGTTTAGCTGCAAACTTTTTCGCCAATGCTTGACGTTTCAGCTCACGATTAATAAGTGCTTTCTTAGCCATGATTATCCTTTAAACGGAAACTTGAACAGTGACAACAAAGCTTTCGCTTCTTCATCAGTTTTTGCAGTAGTTGTAATAGTAATATTCAAACCACGCAAAGCATCGATTTTATCGTATTCAATTTCCGGGAAAATAATTTGCTCACGAACGCCCATATTGTAATTGCCACGACCATCAAATGATTTACCGCTTACACCACGGAAGTCACGTACACGAGGCAACGCAATAGTAATCAAACGATCCAAGAATTCAAACATTTGATCACGACGCAATGTTACTTTGCAACCAACTGGATAGTTATCACGGATTTTAAAACCTGCGATAGATTTACGAGCAACAGTAACAACTGGTTTTTGACCAGCAATTTTCTCTAAATCAGAAACAGCGTGTTCCATAACTTTTTTATCAGCAACGGCTTCGCCTACACCCATATTCAAGGTGATTTTTTCAATACGCGGAACTTCCATTACTGATTTGTAACCAAATTGTTTAACCAATTCAGGAACAACTGTATCTTTATAAAACTCTCTCAAACGAGCCATGTTATCTCCTTATGCTCCAATGATAGAGCCATTTGATTTGAAGAAACGAACGCGTTTAACTTTGCCTTCATTTTCAATCAGCTTAATACCAACACGGTCTGCTTTATTAGTTTCCGGATTCAGGATAGCAATATTAGAAATATCCAAAGGCATTTCTTTAGTAATAATGCCACCCTCAATACCACGCATTGGATTAGGTTTTTGATGGCGTTTCACAACATTAACACCCTCAACAACAACTTTATCACCCAACACTCGAACTACTTGACCTTGCTTACCTTTATCTTTACCGGTAATCACTACAACCTGATCGCCTTTAATGATCTTATTCATCGCGCTATTCCTTATAATACTTCAGGCGCCAATGAAACGATTTTCATAAATCGCTCAGTACGCAATTCACGGGTTACCGGACCAAAAATACGGGTACCCAGAGGTTCAAGTTTATTATTCAACAACACAGCAGCATTGTTATCGAATTTAATTAACGCACCATCAGGACGACGCACACCCTTAGCAGTACGAACAACTACCGCATTGTATACATCACCTTTTTTGACACGACCACGTGGGGCTGCATCTTTAACTGCAACTTTAATAATGTCGCCAACAGAAGCGTAGCGACGCTTAGATCCGCCCAATACTTTGATGCACATTACGCGACGCGCACCAGAGTTATCAGCCACATCTAAGATGGTCTGCATTTGAATCATATTAGTACCTTTAAATTAACCAACTTAATTTACCACTTTCATATAACTCGCACCTTACTTTAAGCTGCTTATTAAATGAAACCATCACGGTTCTAGTAAACCAGTCTTGGATCCCGAAGGGAGAGAAACTTCCATAAGAAGCTGGAAGATAAGAAACGAAGTTTACACGCAAATTAACTTTGCTGCAAGACTTCGTTTCTTATTAAGCTACATTACTGTGTTTTAAATCAAACAGTACGTGCTTTCTCAACCAATTCTTTTACAACCCAAGACTTGGTTTTTGACAAAGGACGAGATTCCTCGATTACCACTACATCACCAATGCCATATTGATTGTTTTCATCATGAGCATGGATTTTAGTTGATAAACGAATAATTTTACCGTACAGAGGATGTTTAACTTTACGCTCAACCAATACTGTAACAGTTTTGTCCATTTTGTCGCTTACCACTTTGCCTTGCAAAGTACGAACATTTTTAGCTTCGCTCATTACTTAGCACCTTTTTCAGTTAAAATGGTTTTAATACGAGCAATATCGCGACGTACACGTTTCAACTCGCTAGATTTACCCAACTGACCGGTTGCATTTTGCATGCGTAAGCCAAACTGAGCTTTCAACAAGTCCAACAAATCAGAGTTTAATTGCTCAATAGATTTGTCTTTCAATTCATTTGCTTTCATTATTGACCCACCTGTCTTACTACAAAGGTTGTAGGAATAGGCAATTTGGCAGCGGCCAATTCAAATGCTTCACGAGCCAAAGACTCAGGAACACCGTCCATTTCGTACAATACTTTGCCTGGTTTAACTTCAGCAATGTAATATTCCACATTACCTTTACCGCCACCCATACGAACTTGGATAGGTTTCTCAGTAATTGGTTTATCAGGGAATACACGAATCCAAATACGACCGCCACGTTTAATATGACGAGTCATAGTACGACGAGCAGCTTCGATTTGGCGGGCAGTCAAACGACCACGGCCTACGGCTTTCAAACCGAACTCACCGAAACTTACTTTGTTACCGCGAGTAGCAATACCGGTGTTACGGCCTTTTTGTTGCTTGCGATATTTCAGTCTAGTTGGCTGCAGCATTACGTCCACCTGCCTTTCTTTGTTTCTTCTCATGCTCAGGTTTAGAAGATTTAATATTACCTTCTGTATAAACCCAAACTTTCAGACCCAGTACACCATAAGTAGTGTGTGCTTCGCTAGTTGCATAATCTACGTTCGCACGCAAAGTATGCAAAGGTACACGACCTTCACGGTACCATTCGCTACGAGCAATATCAGCACCATTCAGACGGCCTGAAGTCATGATCTTGATGCCTTTAGCACCAGAACGCATTGCATTTTGCATTGCACGTTTCATAGCGCGACGGAATTGAACACGTTTTTCAAGCTGCTGGGCAATACCATCAGCAATGATTTGCGCATCCAATTCAGGACGACGAATCTCTTCAATATTTACATGAACAGGCACACCCATCAGAGCTTGCAAGTCACGTTTCAAGATTTCGATATCCTCGCCTTTTTTACCAATAACTACACCTGGACGAGCAGAGTGAATGGTAATACGTGCAGATTTAGCAGGACGCTCGATCACTACGCGACCAACTGAAGCATTAGCCAGTTTTTTACGCAAGTAGTTACGAACATCAATATCTTGTTTCAAAACAGTAGAAAAGTCGGTGCTTTTAGCAAACCATTTTGAAGCCCAGTCTTTAGTTACCGCCAGGCGAAAGCCTGTAGGGTTAATCTTTTGTCCCATAGCTTTTCCTTAGTTGCCCACTGTCACGTTAATATGACAAGTTTGTTTCTCGATGCGGTTACCGCGACCTTTGGCACGAGCTTGGAAACGTTTCAAGCTTGGGCCTTTGTCAACAAAGATAGTTACCACTTTCAGTTCGTCAATATCAGCACCATTGTTGTGCTCGGCATTGGCGATTGCTGATTCCAACACTTTTTTAATCAGCTCAGCACCTTTTTTAGGGCTGAATGCCAAGATATTCAAAGCTTGGGCAACGTCTTTACCACGAATCAAATCAGCTACCAAACGAGCTTTTTGAGCTGAAATACGGGCGTTTTTATGTTGTGCACTTACTCTCATGATTCACCTTATTTCTTTTTAGCCTTTTTATCAGCCAAGTGGCCTTTAAAGGTACGGGTCAATGAGAACTCACCTAATTTATGACCAACCATATTATCGCTGATGAATACAGGCACGTGAGTGCGACCGTTGTGAACAGCGATAGTCAGACCGATGAAATCAGGCAAAATGGTAGAACGACGTGACCAAGTTTTAATTGGGCGTTTGTCGTTGCTTGCACGAGCAGCATCTACTTTTTTCAGCAAATGCAGGTCTACATATGGGCCTTTTTTTAATGAACGAGCCATACTAATTAACCTTTATTTGAGTAACGACGACGAACAATCATGTTATCCGTGCGTTTGTTATTACGAGTGCGGTAGCCCTTAGCAGGAGTACCCCATGGGCTAACCGGTTCGCGAGCCTCACCAGTACGGCCTTCACCACCACCATGTGGGTGATCAACAGGGTTCATTACAACACCACGAACGGTCGGACGAATACCACGCCAGCGGTTAGCACCAGCTTTACCGATTTTTTTCAGGCTTTGTTCTTCGTTACCAACTTCACCGATAGTTGCACGGCAATTTACGCTAATTTTGCGCACTTCACCAGAACGCAAACGAACTTGTGCATAAGCACCTTCTTTTGCAAGCAATACCGCAGAAGCACCAGCAGAACGTGCAATTTGTGCACCTTTACCTGGTTTCATTTCGATACAGTGAATAGTTGTACCAACAGGAATATTGCGGATCGGCAGAGTGTTACCTACTTTGATTGCAGCTTCAGCACCGGAAACCAATACTGCACCGGCTTGAATACCACGAGGAGCAATGATGTAGCGACGCTCACCATCTGCATAGCACAACAGTGCAATAAATGCAGTACGGTTAGGGTCATATTCGATACGCTCTACTTTTGCAGGGATACCATCTTTGTTACGTTTAAAATCTACAACGCGGTAATGATGTTTATGACCACCACCTTTATGACGGGTAGTGATATGACCATTGTTGTTACGACCGGCAGTAGAATTTTTCTTTTCCAGCAGAGGTGCATAAGGTGCACCTTTGTGCAAACCTTCTGTTACCACGCGAACCATGCCGCGACGGCCTGCAGAGGTCGGCTTCATTTTAACGATTGCCATTTTGTTTATTCCTTATCTGCAGCTGCAGCAGCGGCTTCCAAATCTAACTCTTGACCGGCAGCCAGGCTTACATAAGCTTTTTTAACATCGCTGCGACGACCTAAAGTGCGACCAAAACGTTTAACTTTACCTTTAATGGTAACAGTAGTAACGTCTGCAACTTGAACGCCGAACAGCAGCTCAACAGCCGCTTTAATTTCAGGTTTGGTTGCATTCGCCAAAACTTTAAACGTCATTTGGTTACGTTTTTCAGCCAATACGTTGCTTTTTTCAGAAACGATAGGTGCCAAGATTACTTGAGTCAAACGTTGTTGATTCATACCCATTGCTCCTCTAATTGTGCAACTGCATCTTTAGTGATAACGACTTTTTTGTAACGCAGCAAGCTGTAAGGATCAACTTGTTGAGCTTCCAAAACCAATACGTTAGGCAAGTTGCGTGAAGCCAAGTAAACATTCTCGTCGAGCTGTTTAGTTACAAACAGAACTTGCTCCAAACCCAAATTTTTCACTTGTTCAGCAAAAACTTTAGTTTTAGGAGTTTCAGCAGTCAATGCTTCGATTGCAAACAAACGTTCATCACGAGCCAATTGGGACAAAATAGTCGCCATACCAGCACGGTACATTTTACGGTTCACTTTTTGAGTGAAGTTTTCATCAGGTTTGTTTGGGAATGCACGACCACCTTTACGCCACAGCGGAGAAGAAGTCATACCGGAACGAGCACGACCGGTACCTTTTTGGCGCCATGGTTTTTTAGTAGAGTGGTTTACTTCGGCACGAGTTTTTTGAGCACGATTACCAGAACGGGCATTTGCCAAGTAAGCAGTAACCAGTTGGTGAACCAGAGCTTCATTGTATTCACGAGCAAACAAAGCATCAGAAACAGCCAAGCTGCCAGATACTTGTCCTTTAGCGTCAATTACTTTCAATTCCATTACGCACCTACTTTCACGCTAGGACGAACCACGACGTCGCTGTTAACCGAACCCGGAACAGCACCTTTAACCAACAAGAGTTGGCGTTCAGCATCAACACGTACAACTTCCAATTTTTGAACAGTTGCTTTAGTGTTACCGTATTGACCTGCCATGCGTTTACCAGGGAACACGCGACCAGGGTCTTGTGCCATACCGATAGAACCAGGAACACGGTGAGAACGGGAGTTACCGTGGGAAGTACGTTGGGCACCGAAGTTATGACGTTTGATCGTACCAGAGAAACCTTTACCTTTAGAGGTACCGGTTACATCTACCAATTGACCAACTTCAAACATAGAAACGGTAATTTCATCACCGGCTTTCAATTCAGCCAGTTTTTCTTCAGTCAAAGCAAATTCAACCAAACCGCGACCAGCTTCAACACCTGCTTTAGCAAAGTGACCGGCTTCAGTTTTGTTGACACGATTAGCTTTTTTCTGACCAAAGGTAACTTGTACAGCAGTGTAGCCGTCAGTATCTTTGGATTTCACTTGTGTAACGCGGTTGGCAGACATATCCAAAACAGTTACCGGAACAGAAACACCCTGTTCGTCGAACACGCGAGTCATGCCAACTTTGCGTCCAACCAGACCTAAAGTCATGATTATTTTCCTTTTTAAGTAAAGGGGCGGGCTACGATTGGCCTGCCTTTCAGACAAAGTTAAACTTGGCACGGATGTACCAAGTCCGCCATTATAATTGACAACTCAAAGAAATATCAACAAAAAATTTGAGTTATTGCCTGGAAATTCCATTTTGTTTAAATGGAATTTAATCCTTATCCTTCAATTAGCCTTTTAATTGTAAATTTTTGTTTATTTTATTAGAATGAATGATTCATCTCAATTATTGCGGAGTGTATTATGTCTTACCAAACCGATCTAATTGCAAAATTAAAAGAAATCTTCCAAATCGATCGTGCTGATCTTGATTTCGGCATTTACCGAATTTTAAATAGCCGTTCGAAAGAAATTGGTGATTATCTGCAAAATAGGCTCCCTGCAAAAATACAAGCCGCATTTTCCACATCTAGCCAAACACAAATTAATAGTTGGCTGAAAGAGCTGGCTGAAGCCGAAAAAGCCGCCGCAGACTTGGGCGCAAACCCTGCCGACCTGCCCAAAGTCAAAGAATTAAAAGGTAAAATCGCCGTCGCGCAAAAAAGCGGGGCGACGGGTGAAGCGGCGGTTTACAACCATTTGCTCACCTTCTTTTCGCGCTACTACGAAGAAGGCGACTTCATCAGCCAACGCCGCTACAAGGGCGACACCTACGCCGTGCCGTACAGCGGCGAAGAAGTGCTGCTGCACTGGGCGAACAAAGACCAGTATTACACCAAATCGGGCGAGAACTTCAGCAACTACCGCTTCAAACTTTCAGACGGCCACGAAGTATTTTTCCGCCTGACCGCAGCCGACACCGCCAAAGACAACCGCAAAGACAACAATGCCGCCCGCGTATTTGTGCTGGCACAAGAGCGCGTGATTGAAAAAGAAGACGACAACGGCGACATTTACGAAGAAGCGGTTTATCCCGTCCGCGAAATTTCAGACACTTCGGGCGGCAAAACACTGGAAATCTGCTTCGAATACATCATTGTCCCTGAAAAACACAAACAGAAAGACGAAAACAACAACACTATCGCCGCACTCAAAGCCCTAATCAGCGAAGATTGGCAAGCCGTTTGGCAGCCTGCACCGACTGAGAACAAATCAAACCGCACGCTGTTGGAAAAGCACCTTGCCGACTATACCGCCAAAAACACCGCCGATTATTTCATCCACAAAGACTTGGGCGGCTTTTTGCGCCGTGAATTGGATTTTTACATCAAAAACGAAGTGATGGACTTGGACAACATCCAAGATGCGCCCACCTTCGCCAACATCGAGGGCAGTCTGCACCAAATCCAAACACTGCGCGCCATCGCCCGAGAAATCATCGATTTTCTCGCCCAACTGGAAGATTTTCAGAAAAAGCTGTGGCTGAAAAAGAAATTCGTTGCCAAAAGCCACTGGCTCATCACGCTGAACCATATTCCCGCCGATATGCTAAAAACTATGTTTGCCAATGCCAAACAGCGCGAAGCATGGAAAAATCTTTTTGCAATCAATGATTTACCCCCCCCCCGATGGAAATCCGGATTCCTTTGCCGAATCAAACCCTTATCTGACGGTTGATACGTCCCTTTTCCCTGCCTCCTTTCAAACCGCGCTCCTTGCCGCCCTCTCCAACGACCATGATTTAGATGAAGCCACAGACGGCCTGCTCATCCATTCCGACAATTTCCAAGCCCTAAACCTGTTGCAGGCGCGTTATCGCGGACAGGTGAAATGTATTTATATTGATCCGCCGTATAACACGGATGCTTCTGCAATAATTTATAAAAATAGCTACAAGAATTCATCATGGCTTACCTTGATGGAGAATCGTGTACATCTATCCAAAAATTTGATGGCAGAAAATTCATTACTTAGCATAGCTATTGACGACGAAGAAATGCCATATCTCAAATTAATTATGAAAAGAATTTTTCCCAAAGAAATAGGTAACGCTGTCGTTAAAGTAAATCCACAAAGTAGAAAAACAAAAGGTAAATTTTCACCTGTCCATGAATATGCTTTATTTTATGGAGTCTCTGAAAGCACTATCCCGTATTCAATTGGTTTTAATGCCAGTAAAGCAGCAAGATACCCATTAGAAGATGAACAAGGCAGATATTCATGGATGAATTTTATTCGTGCGGGAAATAATGATTTAAGGACAGATCGACCAAAACTTTTCTATCCAATCATAGTAACTGAACAAGATACTATCAAAATTCCTGATTTGGAATGGTCTGAAAGTAAGCAAGAGTACATCGTTTTAAATGAAATAAAGCCAACTGAAAAACTCATTTTTCCAATTAAATATCAAGATGGAACAGCAATTGAAAAAAACTGGCAGCGTGGACATAAAAGGGTTCAAGATGAACTAAGTGAATATCGTGTAAGAAGGAATGGAAATGAAATTTCAATTGATTTTAAAACTAGAATGGACGCAGAAGCTATGCCCACCACATGGTGGGAAAAAGGGGAATATGCTTCAGCAAATTATGGTGCATCAGAATTAAAGGCTTTATTTTCAAATAAAGATTTTGATTTTCCAAAAGCCAAAGGCTTAGTCGAAGATGTAATTAGGGCATGTTCAAACTTAAAAGATAGCCTAATCCTCGACTACTTCGCCGGCAGCGGCACGACCGCCCATGCCGTCATCAACCTGAACCGCGAAGACGGCGGCAGGCGCAAATACATCCTAGTGGAACAGGGCGAATATTTCGACACTGTGCTCAAACTGCGTGTGCAAAAAGTGGTTTATGCCGAAAACTGGAAAGACGGCAAGCCACAAGCCGATAAAGAAAGCAGCCTGCACGGCGTGCCGCAAATCGTCAAAGTCTTAAAGCTGGAAAGCTACGAAGACACGCTGAACAACCTGGTGTTAAAAGACAACGGCGATTTGTTCAATCAGTTGAATGACGGCGTGAAGGAAGATTATCTCTTGCGCTATATGCTGAACGACCAAAGCCGCGATTCGCTGCTCAATACCAATGTTTTCAGACGGCCTTTCAATTATCAGATGGACATCGCCACGAATTCGGCAGGCGCAACGGAACGGATGGACATCGACTTGGTGGAAACGTTTAATTACCTGCTGGGCCTGCGCGTCCATGCCGTCAAAGACCGCATTGAAAAAGACGGCTATCTGGCCGTGGAAGGTACGCTGCCGGACGGCGAAACCGCGCTGGTGCTTTGGCGCGATTGCGAAAAGGTAGGACACGAAGGTTTGGATGCGCTGTTAGGCCGTCTGAAAATCAACCCGCAAGATTCGGAATACGGCACGGTGTATATCAACGGCGACCACAACATCGCCACGGTGTGGGAAAACGAAAACGGTGTTACAGGCTGTCTGAAAATCCGCCAGCTTGAAAGCGAGTTTATGGCGTTGATGTTTGGGGAGGCGCAATAATGGCGAAAAAACCAACTTTCCACGACCATCTGATTTTAAACCGCTGGCTGCTCTCGCTGTTCCACAAAAAAGATTTGGCAACACTCAAGGCGCAGATGGGCGGCGATGAATACGAGGGCGAAGCCAAAGATGAACAAAGCGGCTTCTTCCACCAATTGACGGGCGTTTTGTTTTTCGGCGAAGGCTCCGCCTTGTCGGAAAACGATTTGCGCCGCTACGATTTGAACGTGTTGCGCCATTGGCGGCAAATCACGCAAAAGCGCAATAAAATCTACCATCAGGAATTGAAGCTGAAATATTTCCAATATCTGTCGCTGATTTTTACCGAGATTTATCTGGATTGGTATTTCAACCGCCGCGATGCGCTGCTGGAGGCGTTGAACAAACAGCTTGAACAATATCAAAATGAAACGGGTAAGGCGGCGGAAAAGTTCGCGCCCTATCAGGCGGAAGATTTGACTATGACCGCCTTTTGGAACGCTACGGGCAGCGGCAAAACGCTGTTAATGCATATCAATATTCTGCAGTATTGGGAATATGCGGACAAAAAACCGGACAAAATTGTCGTCTTGACCCCGCGAGAAGGCTTGAGCAGGCAACACGTCGCAGATTTGGCTTTGTCGGGGTTCGGCGCGGCCCTGTTCGATAAAAACAGTACGTTACACCAGCCTTCTTTGGATTTTGATGCCAACAGTTTGGGCATCAAAGTGGAAGTCATCGATATCAACAAGCTGGGCGACAAATCGGGTGAAAAAACCGTGGCGGTAGAAGCCTTTGCGGGCAGTAATCTGGTTTTGGTGGATGAGGGACACAGTGGCTCGAGTGCAACCGACGGCGCATGGCTGAAACGGCGCGAAGCCTTAACCAAAGGTGGCTTTTCCTTTGAGTATTCGGCCACTTTGGGGCAGGCGGTGGCGGGCAAAAAGAATGCCCTGCGCGAAAAATACGCCAAATCCATCTTGTTCGACTATTCCTACAAATATTTCTACGCCGACGGCTACGGCAAGGAAAGCCTGATTCTGAACCTGAAAAAAGGTGCGTATTTCGCCGAACACGAAAAGCTGTATTTCACCGCCTGCCTGCTGTCGTTTTACCAGCAGATGTATCTGTACCGGAAACACGAAAGCAGCCTGCACGTTTGGAATATCGAAAAGCCTTTGATGATTTTTGTCGGGAAAAGCGTGGCCGACAAAACGGGTAGCAGCGAAACCGCCGAACAGAAAACGGAAAAATCGGACGTGTTCCATGTGTTGTCGTTTTTGGCGTTTTTCCTGAACGAACGGGAAAAAGTGGAAGGCTATCTGGCGGATTTGGTGGCGGACAAGGCAAGGCTTTTGGACGATAAAGACAACAATATCTTCCTGCGCCGTTTCGCGCCCTTGATGGATTTTGCCGGCAATTCGGCGGCTTTGTACGACGATATTCTACGTTTGGTGTTCAATGCCGAAAGCGGCGGACGCCTACAGCTCAAGCAGCTTAAAAAGGCGGAGGGTGAATTGTCGCTGTCGGTCGGCGGTTTCCCCGCGTTCGGCGTCATCAATATCGGCAATGCGGCGGATTTTGCCAAATCGGGCGAAAACTATCGCGATGAATTCGATACTTTGGGCGATGAATTTTCAGGTAGCCTGTTTGATACGATCAATACGCCTTCGGGCAATATCAATTTCTTGATCGGATCGAAAAAATTTACCGAAGGCTGGTCGAGCTGGCGCGTTTCCACCATGGGGCTTTTGAACATGGGCACAAGAGAAGGCAGCCAGATTATCCAGCTTTTCGGTCGCGGCGTGCGCCTCAAGGGACAGGGCTATTCTCTCAAGCGCAGCCTGCTGGGCGAGCGTCCGCACGGCGTGCATCTGGAAAAGTTGGAAACGCTCAATATTTTCGGCATCAACGCCGACTATATGGAAAAATTCCGCGAATATCTGGCGGAAGAAGGCGTGGATACCGAAGACATCATCACGCTGGACTTTAAAGTTCAGCCCAATCTGCCGCAGGGCGTGAAATTGCGGACTTTGGCTTTGGATGACGAATACAAGGGCAACCGCCAAAAAAGTTTCAAGCGCAGCATGAATGTGGATTTGTTCGACATTCCCAAACAATGGCAGGGCAAAATCAAGCCGCCTTTTGCCGTGTTGGACTGTTATCCGCGCATTCAGGCACTTGCCAGCAAGGGTAATCAGATTGCCCAATCCAAAGACAGGCAGAAACAGACGGCTGCGCTGAACAGCAATCTGTTTGAACTGTTCGACTGGGACAGGATTTACCTGAAATTGCAGCAGCACAAGCTTTTGCAGTCTTGGAACAATCTTCGTTTGGACAAAGGCCGTCTGAAAACTTTTGCCGAAACAACAGGCTGGTACAAACTCTATATCCCGTCATCCGAATTGGCAGTGCAATCCTTTGCTGACGTGAAAAAACAGGAAGGTCTTTTGGTCGAATTGCTGCTGGACTATGCCGATGCGTTTTACAAGTCGCTCAAAGCCGCCTACGAAGGGCAGTTTTACCGTGAGAAAATCGTGGACGAAAAAAACGGTTCCATGCTCGACAGCTATCTGTTCTCCATCAACAAAACAGGAGACGGCGGCGGCTACGAAGCCAAATTGAACGATTTGAAACGCCGTGTGGAATCGGGCAAATTGGCAGAGATGGTGGGCTGGACTGCGCCGAATGTGGAAGCCATCTGCTTTAACCCGCATCTGTTTTACCCGATTATGGTGTTGGAAAACAAAGAGGCTTTGCCCTTTACCATGAAGCCGCTGTCCATGAATGAAGAGAGCGAAATTCAGTTTGTGAAGGATTTGCAAAAGGCGGCGGGGGAAAAAGGCCGTCTGAAAGAATGGACGGGGGACAAGGATTTGTATCTCCTGCGAAACGCGGCAAACAAAGCCAAGGGCTTGGGTTTTGCGCTGGCGGGCAATTTCTATCCCGATTTTTTGTTGTGGCTGGCGGACAGAGAAAGCGGCAGGCAGTGGCTGACCTTCATCGACCCCAAAGGCATACGCCACATAACGTGGGAACATCCGAAATTCGGTTTGGCGGATGAAGTGAAAAAGCTGGAACAGTCTTTGAATCTGCAAGATTTGACGTTGAACAGCTTTATTTTGTCCGTTACACCGTATAAGGGCTTGCTGGACGACGGCGCGGCAGCCATATTCGACAAAACCGAAGACGAGTTCCGCGAAAAACATATCCTGTTTATGGAAGACGAAAATTATCTGCAAACCATGTTCGACATGATTTTAAACGGGAATAAGGCATGAACATCACACCGCATCAGGCCAAATATTACGCGCACCAGCTTTTATGCCAAAAAAGCGGCGACGAGCGGCTGTCGCAGGCTTTGTTTGAAGCACAGGTAGATTTGCAGCCGCACCAAATCGATGCCGCATTGTTTGCTTTGGAAAACCCTTTGCGCGAAGGCGTGTTGCTGGCGGACGAAGTGGGTTTGGGCAAAACCATAGAAGCGGGTTTGGTGTTGTGCCAACTTTGGGCGGAACGCAAACGCCGCCTGTTAGTGGTCTGCCCCGCCGCGTTGAGAAAGCAATGGCAGGCGGAATTGCAGGAAAAGTTTTCGTTGCCGTCTTTGGTGCTGGACAAAGCAGTTTTAAAGCAGCAAAACCGCAGCCTGACCGATTTTCTGACTTCACAAGCGGGCAGGCAGGTTTTGGTGGTTTCCTATGAGTTTGCCGCCAAATGTGCCGCTGAAATCAATGCAGCCGGCTGGAATTTAGTGGTGTTTGACGAGGCGCACAAATTACGCAATGTCTATAAAAGCGGTAATAAGCAGACGCAAACGCTTTTAAATGCGTTTGCAGGCAGTCAAAAACTACTGCTTTCCGCTACCCCGCTGCAAAACTCACTGATGGAATTTTACGGCTTGTCGCTTTTTCTGGACGAACATTTGTTTGGCAGCAAAAAAGAATTTCAAAAGTGTTTTATTAATCGTGGCGATACGGACGAATTGCGGACACGCTTATCGCCTTATGTGAAACGAACGCTCCGTAAGGATGTGTTGGAATATATCCGATACACCCGCCGCCACACCATCACGCAAAATTACCGCCTGAACAACGACGAATACGCGCTTTACATAGCGGTTTCCGATTTTTTGGCCAAAGGTGAATCCTATGCCCTGCCTAAACGGCAAAGGCATTTGACGGGATTGGTACTGCGCAAACTTTTAGCATCTTCCACACCCGCCCTTTCCGGGACACTGGGCGTTATCCGACAAAGGCTGGATACAATGCAAAAAACGGCTCAAAGGCCATCTGAAAGCCTGCTTGCCGCCTTGGGCGAAGATTTGGAAGACTGGGAAGCGTTTGATGATGACGAAAACGACGGCGATGCAGAACACATAGACTTCAAACTGCTGGCGGCGGAAATCGCCGAAATGGACGGCTTCATCAAACATGCCCGTGCCCTAACACATGACAGCAAAGCTCAAGCACTGCTGCAAGCCTTGGAAACCGGTTTGCAAAAAATGCAGGAAACAGGTGCGGCGGACAAGGCTGTGATTTTTACCGAATCGGTGCGCACCCAAGAATACCTGTTTGAATTTTTGGAAAAAAACGGTTATGAAGGGCAAATCGTACTGTTTTCCGGCAGCAACAAACATCCCGATAGCCAACGGCGTTATAAGGCGTGGCTGGATAAAAACGCGGGCAGCCCGCACCACACCGGCTCGCCCGCCGTGGACAAACGTACCGCGCTGATTGATGCCTTTAAAAATCAGGCAAAAATCATGATTGCCACCGAATCCGCCGCCGAAGGCGTAAACCTGCAATTTTGTTCGCTGCTCATCAACTACGATTTGCCGTGGAATCCGCAGCGAATCGAGCAGCGTATCGGCCGCTGCCACCGCTACGGACAAAAATCGGATGTCGTGGTGATTAATTTTTTGAATACCCGCAACGATGCCGACCGCCGCGTGTTGGAACTTTTAACCGACAAATTCAAACTGTTTGATGGCGTATTCGGCGCATCTGACGAAATACTGGGCAAGATTTCAGACGGCCTGGATTTTGAAAAGAGAATATTGGAAATCTACGACACCTGCCGCACGCCCGAAGCGATTCAGACAGCCTTCGACCGGCTGCAACAGGAACTGGAAAGCCAAATCGCCGAAACGCGGAAGCTGGCGGAAGAGCGGCTGTTGGAATATTTCGATACCGACGTGCACGACCGATTCAAAACCCGTTTGCAGCAAACCCGCGAGCGTCTGGACGATTTTCAACGCTGGTTTTGGCTGGCCAGCCGCTTCGCCTTAAACAACTACGCCGACTTCAATCCGCAAAGCTACCGCTTCGACCTGAAAACCGCCCCCGAGCCACATTTGCATTTGGGGGCATACCGCCTGCTCAAAGACGATGACGAAACCGCCGCTCTGCACCGCCCGAATACCGACTTGGGGCAATGGTGCATCGCACAATGCCGAAACGCCGACACACCAGTTGACGAAATCACATTTGACTACATAGGTTTTAAAGGTGGGAAAATCAGCATACTGGCTCAGAACCAAGGCAAAAGCGGCTGGCTTTCGGTGGAAAAACTCAAAATTTTTTCCCAAGCCGACACCTTCGAAACCCTGCTATTCACCGCCCGCACCGATGATGGTGAATGGCTGGACGAAGATTTTTGCCAAAAACTCCTACTGCTTGGTACGAAACAAACTGACCGAGCCCAAGCCATCCCGTCCGACATTACCCAAAGTGCAGAACTACGTCGCGGCAGCTTCTTTGTCCACTACCAAGAGCAAAACAACCGCCACTATTATGATTGTGTTTTACAATTTGACCGTTGGGCTGAGGATCAAAAAGCCATATTGGGAAATGAATTAGAAGAAATAAAAACAAAAATCAAGGCTATCAAACGAGAACGTAATTTAGCTCAAAATACTGCTGAATTAGCACAATATGAAAACCAAATCCGTAAGTTAGAACAACAAAAACGCCATTTAAGAAATACTATAGATGATAAAGAAGACGAAATCGATGAGAAGCATGACTTACTTATCCGAAATTTACAACTCCAGACGACATTTAAATCTGAATCTAAGAATTTGTTTACCATAAGATGGGTGATTAAATAAACTCGATCACTAGAATACTCTATTTTTTACAACAATATGTCATCTTAAAAATAATTTAAGATGGCATTTCAAATATTATGCATATTTCTTTAACGAACTAGTGTAGTTTATCTTATGTGGAATAAAAAAACCGAACAGCCAAGCTGTTCGGTTTTCCAGTTCTTATTGAACTTTAATTTCTACATCTACACCTGCTGGAAGATCCAGTTTCATCAGTGCATCGGTAGTTTTGTCAGTCCAATCCACGATGTCCATCAGACGCAAGTGGGTACGGATTTCCAATTGTTCACGAGAAGTTTTGTTCACGTGAGGAGAACGCAAGATGTTGAAACGTTCAATTTTAGTTGGCAAAGGAATCGGACCTTTAACAACAGCGCCAGTACGTTTGGCAGTTTCAACGATTTCTTGTGCGGAACGGTCAATCAGACTGTAATCATAAGCTTTCAGGCGGATACGGATTTTTTGGTTTGCCATTTATCAATATCCCTCA